>CAZYOT010000031.1:4764-11035 GCA_964649305.1 uncultured Bdellovibrionales bacterium | reverse complement strand
CGTCCCTCTTGAATAGCTCGGATAACTTCTCGCATCTCTCCTTCTATCTTAAGTTCTGGAGTTATATGACAGTCAATTGCAACTGAAATAGAGTGTGATGGCATTGAATCCTTATTCGAAAAATAAATTGTTCCAACTTTTATAGCAACAGAAAAATTTAAGTCATTTTTAGAAAAAGATTCTACTTCTTCATTATTAATATGAAAAATTTCTTTAACATTTAATTCATCACTTAAAATTCTATCGAGATTATCATCCACTTCAGCTCCGGCCACATACAAACGACTCAACGGTTGTCTTACCTTAATTTTCTTATCAGCACGATAATCAAGACCCATAGTAATAATCTGTCTGACATTTTTCATATCTTCAAGAATCTTACTTTCAAATAAGTGATTATTAACTTCTGGCCATTTAGCCAAATGCACTGACTCTTCTCCAGCCTGCCCGCCACCAGTTCCGTCAGGATTTGGGAGGGTCAGGTTACGGTACATTTCTTCTGCTATAAATGGTGTGAAGGGTGCCATGAGCTTAGCGAGCTCTACAAGCACAGTGTAGAGTGTCTGGTAGGCAGCGTTCTTATCGGTATCATTTTCATTCTTCCAGAAACGCTTGCGACTACGACGGATATACCAGTTAGACAAATCGTCCACAAAGGGAGCGATAAGGCGTGCTGCCTGGGCCGGCTTATAATTCTCCAATTCCTCAGTCATCTTTTCTATCAAGACCTGGAGCTCTGAAAGTAGCCACCTATCCAAAATATTATCACTTACTTCTGTTTCTGGATTCGGAGACCAATTATCGATACTGGCATACGTGGTAAAGAACGAGTAGGAATTCCAAAGCATACGGAACGTATTACGTACCATAGTCTGCAAATCTTTCTCACTGAAGTTCAGGTTTTCTGCCTGCACCACCGGTGATGTCGTGATATACAAGCGCAAAGCATCCGCTCCATACGTATCAAAGATATGCATTGGGTCGGGATAGTTCTGAAGCTTCTTACTCATCTTGCGTCCATCTTCAGCCAAGATTACTCCGGTAGCTACAGCGTTCTTGAACACTGGCTGATTGTAGAGAGCAGTCCCAAGGACATGCTGATAGTAAAACCAGGTACGAGTCTGCTCCACCATTTCCGCAATAAAATCTGCTGGAAACTGCTTGATTTCACCTTCACCTATAAAACCATTCATAGCGTATGGCATAGAACCCCTATCAAACCAGGTATCGAGTGCATCAGGGATACGTTTCATCTCGCCACCACATTTGTCGCAAGACCAGGTCAGTTTATCGATAGCGTGTTTATGAAGATCTTCTACTGTTTGACCACACTTTGCTTCCAGCTCCTTGACCGAGCCTATCACTTCTCGCTCTCCACAAGCACACTCCCAAATTGGAATACAGCTCGCCCAGAATCTCTGCCGACTCACTGACCAATCTCGTGCTCCTTCAAGCCACTTACCAAAACGTCCTGCCTTCACATGTTCTGGTGACCAATTAATACCCTTGGCATTCTCGAGCATTTCTTCTTTAATTTTTTCTACCGCTACAAACCAACTCCCTGTGGCATAGTTGAGAAGCGGTGTGTCACAACGCCAACAATGCGGATAGCTATGCTCATATTTTTCTTTACTGAAAAGCAGTCCTTTGCCAGCCAACGACTTGATAATAGCTACATCAAAAGCCGTCCTGTCTTCCATAGGCTTCACCTGCATGCCTGCAAATTCCTTGACTTCAGGCTTCATGGTGCCATCCATAGACACATGCTGAACCCATGGTAGGTTATGGAGTTTACCAAGGATCATATCATCCTCACCAAAAGCCGGGGCCTCATGGGCAATTCCAGTTCCCATGTCCGTGGTGATAAAGTCCGCATGATACACCTTCCAACCATTCTCTTTGTTTTCCAAATCAGCCTGGTCAAAATAGTCTCGGAACGGTGGGAGATATACTTTACCAATCAATTCTTCTCCATTTATCTCTTCTCCCAACTCATATTCTTTACCTACAAAAACTTTCTCTACTAAATCCTTAGCTAAAATATACCAAGCCTCATCAGATTTTACTTTCACATACGTGACATCCCTCCCCACTGCCAAAGCCACATTACCTGGAAGTGTCCAAGGAGTAGTGGTCCAAGCCAGCATGTAGGTGCCTGGTTCATCTACCAATTCAAACTTCGCAGTCACTGCCAAGTCTTTGACATCTTGATACCCCTCGCTTACTTCTGCCTGGGAAAGGGTCGTCTCACAACGCGGACAAATATGCATAGTCCGGTAACTCTCATACACCAAGCCCTTTTCCCAGAGACTCTTCCATACCCACCATACACTCTCCATGTATTCACGAGACATGGTGAAATACGAATTCTCCATATCCACAAAACGCCCGAGTCGCTCTACATAAATTTTCCAGTCCTCGGCAAACTGAAGTACCTTGCTTCGACAAAGCTCGTTAAACTTCTCGATTCCGTAGGCTTCAATATCTTTCTTATTTTTGAAACCAAGCTCTTTTTCTACCAAGTTTTCAATTGGCAAACCGTGGCAATCCCATCCCCAGCGACGCTCCACACGGTGTCCGGTCATGGTTTTGTAGCGAGGAAAAATATCTTTTACAATACTCTGAAGCAGATGACCATAATGCGGAAGCCCTGTAGCAAAAGGAGGGCCATCATAAAACACAAACTCTGGTCGAGCATCCTTCTCCCCTACTGATTTCTCAAAAATTTGATTTTCCTTCCAAAACTTGAGCACTTCCTGCTCCATTTCCGGAAAATTCATTTGTGCGTCTACTTTTTTCATAATTTCACTGTTACTCTTCAAAAAAAAGACTCTCTAGCTGTCGATAAATTTCAGCCAACTGGCTAATCTGCCCATCTCCCAAGCCATGCTTACCAAAGGAAACAATAGCGCCATCGATACGATTACGTAATGCTTGCGACTTTCTTCGCCTTATTTCTATCGGCAGCTTAGCTGTATTCTGGAATAAACTCTCAGCCTCTTCAGTGATAGACTGCACCAACTGTTCTATATCATCCATACCAGCCTCTCTTTTTTGTTGACGACGAATTTCGCGTCCGTAGCCGATGGGAATTACATTACTATTTGCAAATGGATTCTCCTTGCTCATATCTGGATAATTGCTACTGTAATTTATTGATTACCTCTATTTTCCTGAAAGTTTCTCCATGCTTCACTCAAAATTTCTCCTCCCTTTTTGTACACATCTGAGCGCTCTTGAGCGTGGATGCTCTCCAAAAAGTTAGCTGACCCCTCTGCCCCTTCTATCAAGTCCTGTATCAGCTCTTCTCTGGCTGGGTTTATTTCTTCCGGCTTCAGATACAGCAAGCGAGTCAATCTTCGGATATCATCAATCCAGCTACTTGGTATCTCAGCATTTTTGTTTTGCGTATTATACGCTTCCACTTTCTGCATAAACTCACTCTCTATAGCTAAGAACTTCTGCATCTTTTCTTGGCGTATTTCATGGCCCCTACCAATAGGGATCACGTTTTTGAATTGAGAGAAGTCGTCTTCAAAACCCATACACGTATTCTTAAAAACAAAAAATCCTTAACACACCTATGTTAAGGACGTCATTGACGTGGTACCACCTTATTTTATCCGCCAGCTGGCAGACCTTCATTATGCTTTGTTACGCCAAGCTCACGTCAGATTCTACTCTTCTTTAGGAATTTCTTTCTGAAGCCTGTCTCGGTTACAAGTACTTCTTGTAGGCGGACTCAGAGGTGATTATCTCTTCAAGGCTTTGTAGCATCATCGTATCAAATATCTCTCTATTAATCAAATTCAAGAATCATGGGTAAGTGGTCTGATACTGCATTCTTAGGCACTGCAAAATTCTTCACCTCCACATCAGTACCCACAAAAGCATAATCCGCCCAAAGCTGCTTATTATCAGGGTAGCTCGCCCAAGCTATTTCATTACGGGTCGTCTCTATCTGATAGAGTTTGATAAGATTCCGATACCCAGTTTCCTCAAACAAGGTGATGCTTTTGGTTGCTGGATTCAGATTAAAATCCCCCATCACAATATGTTTGCCTTTTTTTGTTTGCAAAAAATCCAATATTTCTTGTGTTTGAGCAATACGATACTCTGTATCCTCTTTGTCCCCAGGAAATGCTCCACCATGGATATTGCATACTATTAGGCGTTCCCCCGCTACCAAAAATTCAGTCCACAAGCCCAGACCCTGATCTTTATGTTGAGTAAAGAAAGTACCGCCTGCAATGAGCTCAATACCCTGACGATATATTGTTGTCTGATACAGCTCATCCCCTGTCGTATACTCATCTTTGCTTGTACTGAGTGCCTGCAGTTCCTTGAGCAGTTCTCTACGCAACACTTCAGTTTCACCAGAAGCCTCTTGGAAAAGAAAGATATCTGTATCATCTTTATGTAGACGAATAAACTCTGCTAAGTTTTCTCGACAGGCTCCGCGCCACGTATTCAATGAGACTATCTTCATACAAGTATTATGCTTCCATCTTAAAAAAAGACCCTGTCTTCGGAGACCAACCCATGGCGCTGGTACGTACTCCTTCACCGACGAGTACTCCATGTATCTGTTCAAGAGTATCGGCATGTGACACCAACACTACTTTTTTGCCAGCAAACTCTTTTTTGACATCATTGAGAATACTCACCACCCGAGCCCGCATACTCTCAAAACTTTCCACGCCATCAGCACCATCAGTCATAATTCGCATCTCTGGCTCAGAGTACGCCTTAAA
Organism: uncultured Bdellovibrionales bacterium; assembly: GCA_964649305.1. Taxonomy (GTDB): domain Bacteria; phylum Patescibacteriota; class Minisyncoccia; order Moranbacterales; family UBA1568; genus UBA1568. The sequence continues at coordinate 6,281 of CAZYOT010000031.1, read as the reverse complement.
AAACTTAGCCGATGGGCCTGCATTAAACATTCCAAAATCTGTCTCTCGTAAACGGATATCCTGGAGCACCGGTACGCCTGTGGCTTCACTGATCAGAGTAGCTGTCTCCACAGTACGCGTAAGTGGTGAAGCAATAATAATATCTATGTTTTCTGCTCGCAGTTTGTCCGCTGTCTCTTTAACTTCACGAATTCCCTCTTCGGTCAGGTGTCGCACCGTCCGCCCCGGTACTTCTGGATATGAACTCAAGAGTCCGAGTGCATTGGACTCTGACTGTCCATGCCGGACAAGATAAAAAGTAATGTGTGACATATTTTTAGAGGAGAAAGCGGTACACATCAGCACCTAAAGCAAAAAGCAAAAGCACGCTGAGTAGACCTACTACCTTAAACATAAAAAAGGCGACCATTTCACTACCGCTCAGAGCTACATTATATTTTTCTTTATACTTTTTTGGTAATGGCATACTACGATTTACATTCTTTCTGGGGCGCTCACTCCGATAAGACGCAGCGTTTCCCCGAGCACTGTCTTCGTAGCTCCTACAAGAGCCAAACGTGCCAGTGAAAGCTCTTTTTTCTCAGCATCAATTACCTGGCACTCCGCATAGTACGAGTGAAACTTGTCTGCTAGACGGATAGCCAACTGTGGCAAACGATGTGGTGCACAGTCGCGAGCAGCCATCTCAAGAAATTCTTGAAAAGTAAGCATCTCGCGCATCAAAGATTTTTCTTTCTCGTGAACCAGAAGGCTCAAATCAGCGCCTGCTGTATTTCCCTCTATTTCCTTACCCTTTTCCAAGATACTGGCCATACGTGCATGCGCATACTGCACATAAAAGACTGGGTTTTTCTGTGAACGTTCTTCGGCCAGGCCAAGGTCAAAAGTCATGTGCGTATCCGGTGAGTACTGTAGAAAAAAGAAACGTGTCACATCATGCCCGACGAGCGCAAGTAGCTCATCCATCGTCACTACATTACCAGCACGCTTACTCATACGCACCTCTTCACCGTCTTTCACTAGTTTCACAAGTTGCATAAGAAGAAATGTCGCTCCATCTTCTTTCCCAAAAGCCTTAACTACGGCATTAAATCGACTGACATACCCATGATGATCTGCACCCCAAATTTCAATAATCATTCCGTAGCCTTGTTCAAGCTTGGAAAGAATATAACCACACTCTGATGCAAAGTATGTTTTGGTACCATCAGCCTTGATAAGGACGCGATCTTTATCGTCATCAAAGTCTGATGTCCTTAGCCACGTAGCGCCTTCTTCTTCGTAGACTCGCCCCTGTTCTTTTAATTTCTCGATGGCGCGTTCCACCATTCCTTCTTCTACGAGAGCGCGCTCAGAGGTCCATTTATCAAAATGTATCTGCATGCCCTGCTCTACCGTAGGCTTGATATACTCATTCACTACTACTTCCGCTGCTCGTCTTCCAACCACAAAAACATCTTCCTCAAGGGTCCCAAGTTTTTCGTTGAGTTCGAAGATATATTCTCCTCCATACACAG
>CAZYOT010000031.1:0-4754 GCA_964649305.1 uncultured Bdellovibrionales bacterium | reverse complement strand
TGGCTGGACGAGCCGCTCGGCAAGATCACCTCCTCCATCCACAGCTTCTTCATCTTGAAGGACACTGTGCCCTAGTTTGGTTATTTGCTCACCGGCATCATTGATATAGTATTCATTGGTCACTTCATAGCTACACTTGCGAAGCAAACGCGCCAATGAGTCACCATAAAACCCTCCCCGTCCATTCCCAAGATGGAGTGGCCCTGTGGGATTGGCAGAAATAAATTCATTGTTGACTTTGACTCCCTGACCGTAAGCAGAGTCACCAAAATGATACTGCTTCTCAAGTACCTCTTTTACTACTGCTCCAAAGGCACTTTCTTTAAGAAAAAAATTGAGGTGTCCTGGCCCAGCCACTTCCACTCGAGCAAAATCCTGTGTCAATTTTTCTTGGAGCAGACTAGCAACTTCTCGAGGATTCTTACCAGCTTCTTTACTAATCATCAAAGCAACGTTAGAGGTATACTCACCAAACTGTTCATCTTTTGGAGGTTCTACTTGTACTTCTGATGACGCAAAAACAGGCAAAATACCTTCTGCCTGCAGACCCTTCAAAACTTCTTCAATTTTAGACACAATCAACTTTTTCATATCTATCTACCAGCCTACCTCATTTTCTAACCACTGTCTAAGCTGGAGAAAGCCCTATGCTTCGACGGTAGACGAGGTCACCCTTTTCTTGTGGGGCCACATATTTACCATCTTTGCAGATATCACTACAGAAGCCCTGCATTTTCTCTTTGCAAGCATCGCACTGGATAAAGAGGAGATTACAAGCACTTTCTTTACAATTAACATACGTATCTGCAGAAGTGCTACACTGGTAGCATTTACCGAGCACATCATCAGTGATAGCTTCTTCTAGGCGATCATCAAAGACGAAGTTCTTGCCCTTGAACTTACTCGGAAGTCCTTCCTTCTCAATCTGACGTTTGTAATCAATAATACCTCCCAAAAGTTGATACACTTTTTTGAAGCCTTTGTGCTTGAGATAAGCCGAGGCCTTCTCGCAACGTATACCTCCAGTGCAATAGAGAAGCACTTCTTCATCTTCCTTGCCTTTGAGAAGCTCTACGGTCATGGGGAGCTCCTCACGAAAAGTATAAGCATCCGGCACGATAGCTCCTTCAAAGCGTCCAATAGCTCCCTCGTAATTGTTACGCATATCCACTACCGTCACACCTTCTTCTATTTTTTGATTAAATTCACGAGCAGAAAGATGGGTACCGACATTAGTCACATCATACTCGTCTGGTGCCAGACCATCAGCCACAATCTGGTGCTTTACCTTGATAGTCAGTTTCCAAAAAGCATCGTTGGCCTGCTCCACTCCCACCTTAAACGGCACATTCTTAAAAGCCACGCGATTATAAAGAAGCTCTTTAAACATTTCAAACTGTGGCTCAGGCACTGACATCTGAGCATTGATACCTTCTTGAGAGACATAGATACGCCCGAGCGCACCCAAGGCTCGCCACTCCGCAAAAAGCTCATGACGAAGGGCTACTGGGTCGGCAATGCGCACATAGCGATAAAAAGAGATGACCTTACGATCAAAGGGCTCAGCCGCTATACGGGCCAAGGCTTCCTCTTTGGAGAGGTGGTTTCGAAGATGGTGGAATTGGTTTTTCATGATAGCTAGTATAAATAAAAAAAACTCTCCTGTCGAGAGAGAAATATGGTAGGCGAGGGTACTTGTCGTTAGACGTTCCCCTGCCATTCTGGAGCATATTAGCCCCGCATTGAAATGATGGCCAGACATGTCTGCCTGATTTCATCGTCACTATGGTGGAAGTAGGTATCCTCACCACCGTTCCAGAGTTTTTCCTTGTTCGACTGGATGCGGGCAACACAGCGATCAATCTTGACCTTGATCCAGCAAGCATCTTCCCGTTGGCGCTGGGTAGGTGTTGTCCGTGAAAAATCAATATGCATCGATCCCTTGGCTTCGACAGCCGAAGCGGTGAGAGTTGAAACAAGGGCAAGACCCAAAAGAACTGCTTTCATCGAAAGTCTCCACATGGTTACGTTGAAATTCACTTCAACATAACATTATACTCTTTTTTTAATATATTGTCAATATTAAAACAGGGATACTTGCTTATTTAAGCCAAATATGACATAGTAAGGCTACTATGACTGTCATTGCCACCAACAAACGAGCCCATTTTGATTATGCCCTAGGAGAGCACTTCGAGGCTGGTTTGGTATTGACTGGAGCCGAGGTCAAAGCCGTCAAAACCGGCCATGCCAGCCTCAAAGGGAGCTTTGTCACGGTCAAAGGCGAGGAGCTCATGCTCACCAACGCCCTGATCCCCCGCTACAAACACGCCCATAAGGATACCAAGCACGATGATACCCGCCCCCGGAAACTCCTCCTCCGTAAGCGCCAAATCCGCTCTCTTATCGGAAAATTTCGCACCGAAGGCTTGACATTGGTGCCAATTCGTTTGTATACTAAGAAACAACTTGTCAAGGTTGAATTTGCTATTGGAAAGGGGAAAAAGACCCACGATAAGCGTCAAACCATCGCCAAAAGAGACGCTGAGAGAAGCATGCGCAAGGCACTCAAGTATGACTAGACATCTGTAGGCCATTTTGCGAAATGCACCGTTCGGCTAGTAGTGAAATTATTTCGCCAACCCCGTTCTGTGTGTTTCGCAAAGTGGTTTACAAAAAGTATGTATTACGTATACGTATTACAAAGCAAGAAAGATCAAAAACTGTACATTGGTCACACTCAAGATCTCAAAAAAAGACTAGAGGCTCACAATAAGGGAGAGGTTGCATCTACGGAGAAACGTCGCCCTTTCAAGCTCCTCTACTATGAAGCTAGTAATGTTCTTGATGACGCTATCAAACGTGAACATCAATTCAAAACTGGTTTTGGTAGAAAATACCTCAAAAATAGACTGAGTGATTTAACAATCTAGACGTTCACCGTTTGTAACGCTTTATGAAGCAAGTGGTGCGGCCCGCCCGCATCGATACACTTCGCTTTCGAAGCGTTTCGGGCGGGGGTTGTTTAGACTCGACAGCGTGTACTTTCAAAATAGGCAAGCCGACCCTGAGAATATGGTCGTAAATCTTGTTCTCACGATGATAATTGCAAACTTCATCTCAAAGACAAAGAATGCACTTGCTAACGCATTTGCTCCTTCTTTCGCTCTTGCTCTCGCTTAATTGCTTGAGCCATCAGAAACTTGATTCTCGATAAAGATTTTCTGGTGCCATACTATCGAGGCGGCCGAAGAACTTTCGCTTTCTTTGATTCTTCTAAGCTGTATTGCCAAAGACTGCCGAGTAAAAGAATTTTGTCTTCTATCTATCTTTTATTTGTATACTTATAGAGGACTACGCTTGTAGAATATTTTGAAAAAACATGAACTGGACATGGGTGCAATTCCCATCAACTCCACCCCGTTAGAAAGAAACGGAACCTTGTTATTAAGAAACTTTAGAGAGTGTGTCACATCATGTGCTACTTACCTCTACTGATATAATCGGTTTTTTTCTAACGGGGTCCACTTTTTTAAAGTTAAAAAATGAGAAGAAGAAGACATAATCGTCCAAAACCGAAAGCCCAGGTTAAGCTGCGTTTGCGCTTAAATGAGCAGATTCTGGTACCGGAAGTAATGGTTATTGATATCGACGGCGAAAACCGCGGCGTCATGACTGTTGCTGACGCTATCGTCCTCGCTCAGAGTCAGGAGGCTGATCTCGTAGAGGTCTCTCCACTAGCTAAGCCACCTGTCTGTAAGATTACTGATTACGGTAAACTCCAGTACAAGCAAGCCAAGCAAGACCAGCAGGCTAAGGCGAAACAAAAGAAAGTTGATACCAAGGGTATCCGCATTGGGTTTCGTACGGACAAACATGACCTCGATTTCAAGAAAGGACAGGCTGAGAAATTCCTCACCAAGGGACACAAAGTCCGCATCGAAATCATTCTCCGTGGACGTGAGAAAGCAATGAATGACAAAGCTCGCGAGAACCTGACTCTCTTTACCAAAAGCATCACTATCCCCTTCAAGACCGAAGAAGAAGTCAAAAGAGGGCCGAAAGGATTTACCACACTAATTGCACCACTATAACAAGCATATGAAACTCAAGACCAAAAAATCAGTTGTGAAGAAGATCAAAGTCACCAGTAGCGGAAAGCTCAAGACTCGAGCCACTGGCCAAAATCACTACAATAGTCGTGCCACAGGTAACCAACGTCGCGACAAGCGTAATGACAATGATGTATACGGTGCAGTTGCTAAGAATATCAATCGTGCGCTCGCCATATAATTAACTAACGACTAACAACCGACAACAAACAATTTCCTACCCCCCTTCACTTTACAAACATCTCTGTTGTAAGTCGTAAGTAGTAAGTTGTAAGTTACTAAAAGTATGACTCGAATCAAGCGCGGCGTTCAGACCAAAAAACGCCACAAGAATCTCCTCAAAATGGCCAAAGGTTTCCGCTGGGGACGTAAGAATCTCTTCCGCAAAGCCAAAGAAGCTGTAATCAAAGCTGGCAAGTACGCTCACCGTGACCGTCGTGCCAAGAAGCGTAGTTTCCGGGCTCTCTGGAGTATCCGCCTCAACAACGCCCTTCGCCTCCATGGTCTCAAGTACTCAACATTTATCAATCTTGAGAAGCAGAAAGGTATTGCTCTCGATCGTAAGGTGCTCTCAGAAATGGCTGTTGAAAACCCAGCAGTATTTGCCAAGTTCATCGAAAAAGTAAAATAAATTTATTGACC
>CAZYOT010000030.1:7666-11327 GCA_964649305.1 uncultured Bdellovibrionales bacterium | reverse complement strand
TAAGCGCTTCAGCGCCGATGGTAGCTGCAAAGCAAGAGTAGGCCAGTGCCGAGAACTCTCTTTTCAAAAAAACTATTTTAAAATGTACATCCACACCCTGAAAAAGGGTGTTTTTTGTACCTCACGGTACATAAATGTTTCCAAAATAATTTTTATTCTAAGATAAGAAATGGTATACTAAGATATATTTATATGCGCGGTAGGACAATTTCAAGAACTTTCTTGAAAGAGTCTTCCTTTAAGGGCTAGATGAAATAGTTACTCCAAAAAGAATTGATAGGAAGGATTTTCTAAATACATTACTTGAAATTGTACTACCGGGTATGGAATTACGCTCACCAAAACAACTCCTTATCATGCTCATTTATGGGCTTATTTTGGTTAGTTTTGTTGGACTTATCTATTTCATTTTTTTCTATCATGCGCCTACTTGTACTGACGGTGTCCAAAATGGCAATGAAGAAGAGATAGATTGTGGGGGTGTCTGTACTAATGCATGTGTGGAAAAAGTTACTGGCGTGCCGTTTACAGTAGAGGAAGTAGCGATTATGCCGGGGGGGACTGATAAATATGATGTGTTGGGTCGTATCTACAATCCCAATGACACTGAAGGAGCCTCTTCGTTTGAGTACACGCTGGTGCTCAAGGATGCAACAGGCAAGGACTTAATGACCAAAAAAAGTACGAGTTATATATTGCCGCAGGAGCACAAGACCCTTATTGAAGTTGGTCTAGAAAGTGTCTCAGTACCAGCTTCAGCGACACTGACTATTGGCAATATTACTTGGGAACGTTTTAGTGGGTACCAAGAAAAACCCAATATCAATATTTATCAAAAGCGCTATAATCAGGTGGCTTCGGGAGTAGGTTTTGGTGAAGCTTTTGGTCTCGTCTCCAATGAGAGTCCTTTTGACTTCCGTAGCCTCACGGTCAAAGTCATTCTTCGTGATCACGATGGTAAGCCATTGGCGGTTAATAGCACTGAGATGCGTACTGTTACCTCTGGTGAGGAGCGCGATTTTCGCTTACTCTGGCCTGAGCAATTCCCTGGAGCCGTAGAGCAAGTGGATATGGAAGTAGATGCAGACTACTATCATGCAGATAATTTCATGAAGCAGTACCTCCCAGGAGGACGCTTCCAGGAAGTGTCACAGTAAAGCTTGAGGATACAAAGACAAAAATAAAAAAATAATTCTAGAGCATAGATATATTTTGTATGTGGCTTTTTGTACGTAAATTAGACTGGACACTCCTGGCAATCATAGGAATTTTGGTATTGCTCAGCCTTATTATGCTCTACAGTATTTCTTCTGCTGGCGGGACTGATTATTTTACTAAGCAGGCAGTAGCCGTAGCTCTGGGTGTAGGTGTGCTTTTTTTTGTGGCTACACTCGACTATACGCATGTTGCCAAGTACAGCACTCCTATCTATTTCATTACGCTTTTAGTGCTCGCAGGAGTGCTTATTTTTGGTGTCACTATCCGTGGTACGGCTGGTTGGTTGTCATTTGGATTTTTTCAGGTACAGCCAGTGGAAATTGCCAAGGTCACCCTGATTATTTTTTTGGCGAGCTTTATATCTAAGAAAAAAAGCGAGCTTGGCGAGTGGACTCGACTGATTGTGAGTCTTATTCTCACAGCAGCTGTCATCTTTCTGGTGCTAAAACAGCCTGACCTTGGATCAAGTCTCGTCCTTATGTCTATTTGGGGTGGCATGATGCTTGCATCGGGTATTCGTCCCAAGCAGCTTTTGGTCCTTGGGACTCTTGCGGTGATGCTTATCGGAGTCGGTTGGGCCACTCTGGATCCCTATCAAGTAGCGCGTATCCAGACCTTTATGAATCCTGAGCTTGATCCAAAGGGGAGTGGGTACAATGTACTCCAAGCCATTGTGGCGGTAGGCTCTGGCGGACTCACCGGGAAGGGCTTGGGTAATGGCTCGCAGTCCCAGCTCAACTTCTTACCAGAAAAACAGACAGACTTTATCTTTGCTGTGGTAGCAGAAGAACTAGGTCTCGTAGGGTCACTTTTGGTGATTTTCCTGTATGGAGTGCTTTTGTATCGCATCAAGCGGATAGGAGAGCTGGCTCAGGATAATTTTGGTTATTTGGCTTCGGTAGGAGTATTTATGATGGTTTTCGTACAGGTATTTATCAATATTGGTATGAATATGGGACTCCTTCCAGTCACTGGTTTACCAGCACCATTTCTTTCTTACGGAGGAAGCTCACTGATCTCTCTTTTTATGGCAACAGGGCTCCTACTGAGTATTTATCAGCGCAAAAGAGGGAACGCAGACTATCGTATTACACTCGAGAGAAGTCGCATATAGTATTGCAAAATAATATAAAATGTGGTATAATTTTAATAGAGTACCTAGTAGCCAAAAAACTCTATTCGATTGACGATACGAGGTCTTTTTGCTACAATGATAAGGCTTAAAAAAAGCAAAAAACTGTTTTTGCTGACTATTACACTATGAGATTTTTGCTCGTCTTACAGGCTATTGTAGCCATCTTGCTTATTGTTTCTATTCTTCTCCAGAATCGTGGCTCTGGTTTGGGCGGAACCTTTGGTGGAGATTTCGGTGGATACTACACCAAACGAGGAATTGAAAAATTTTTGATTTACGGCACAGTAGGACTCGCAGTCTTGTTTTTTGTGCTGGCACTGATAAATGTGCGCTTGGCTACGGCCGTCCTCTAATTACTAATATACGCGTATTCGTATTTTCTCTGCTCTTAAATTAATAACTCCTAAGAGTTTTATTAAGATCTATCACGCTCTTACGTATCGTGATCGTATTATTGCACTTACTCTTTCTGTGGTTGCTTTAGGGGCACTACTTTTCTGGATAGGTGCTGCCTATGTTCTTTCTACGAAACCAGTAGCTGATTTTGGTGGTGAGTATCGTGAAGGCTTGGCTTCACAACCTCGTTATGTTAATCCTATTATTGCTCAAACCAGCGAAGCTGATCAGGACTTAGTAGAGCTTATCTATAGCAGCTTATTTAGTTATGATGAGAATGGTAAGCTTACCAAAAGCTTAGCTTCTGATTATAAGATGGAAGACGATGGTCATCGTTATGTTATAAGTCTCAAGCAGGGGGTAAAGTTTCATGATGATGAAGAATTAACTGCCGATGATGTGCTCTATACTGTTCAGGCTATTCAAGACCCGAGTTATAAGAGCCCGCTCCGTGCCAACTGGCTTTCAGTGGAAGCAGAAGTGATTGATCGTTACACTATTGCTTTTACTCTCAAGAAAGCTTATTTCGGATTTCTAGAAAACCTTACAGTCGGGATTTTACCTAAACATATTTGGGAGACAGTGACACCAGATAAGTTCTTGCTTTCAGATTATAATCTTTCTCCAATTGGTTCTGGACCGTATCAATACTACAATCTCGAAAAAGATTCGAGTGGCAATATCCTCTCAATGGAACTCCGCTCTTTCCAGAATTATTTTGAGGGCGAGGCATATATTCCAAAATTTATCTTTTCTTTTTATCCAGACCAGGATAGTCTTCTAGCTGCGTATGCCAAAAAAGAGGTCTTGGGAATTCATAGCATTACTCCTGATGAAGAAGCTCGTGTCCGTGACCTCAAGAGCACTGCCATCTACGAGATAGCTATCCCACGCATCTTTTCGGTCTTTATG
>CAZYOT010000030.1:3380-7656 GCA_964649305.1 uncultured Bdellovibrionales bacterium | reverse complement strand
GAATACGATTAAGAGTAAGCCTTTAGCCTATGATGAGGTGCGTGAAGCGCTTTCCTATGCTACTGATAAAGAGGCGATTATCCGGGAAGTGCTTTTGGGTAAGGGTACGCCTGCTACTTCTGCTTTCCTACCCTTTATGGATGGTTTTGCTTCGGACATTGAAGCACAGCATTTTGATGTCGCCAAGGCTAATAGTATTCTCGATGAAGCAGGCTGGAAGAAAGGTGATGACGGTGTGCGCTCTAAGGATGATGCCCCTCTAGAGATTGAATTGACTTTGCCTGAGTGGCCAGAAATAGCCAAGACTGGAGAGCTTCTGAAGACACAGTGGGAGGCCGTAGGGGCACGTGTCACGCTTAATCAGTTAAGTGCAGCTGATCTTCAGAAAAACGCCGTCAAAAATCGTGAGTACCAAGCACTTCTATTTGGTCAAGCAGCTATGCTTGAGAGTGATCCATATTCTTTTTGGCACTCAAGCCAGAAGGCCGACCCAGGTCTCAACCTCGCTCTCTTCGACAACAAAGACGCCGATCAGATTTTGGAGGGTCTTCGTGAAGAGCTTGACCCTCAGGCACGAATTGGACAGTATAAGTCATTCCAAGAAATTTTGGCAGCGGAAAATCCGAGCATCTTTCTCTACAGCCCGACTTATTTGTACGTAGTCAATAGTGTTGTAAAAGGTATCAATGTTCAGCGTGTAGATAATCCTGCCCATCGTTTGGCACAGGCCAACCATTGGTATATAAATACCAAGCGAGTTTTCAAAAAGTAGTAATGAGTCAATAACTAACTCCTAAAAACTAACACAGTACTATATGCCACATCCACTCGATACCCATGATTTTCATTCCATGATTACAGAAAGCCCAGATCAGTTTGCAGCTGGGTTTGCTTTGGCGAGAGAGGTACGTGTAGAGGGTAAATTTACGAGTGTCTGTGTATCTGGTATGGGCGGATCTGCTTTGCCGGTAGATATTCTCCGTATACTCTTGAATGATGTAGCTAAACGACATGAGGTGAGTGTGCCAGCTCTGTACCAGAATCGTAACTACGGAATTCCTCAGGGGATTCCGGCTGACACTTTGTATATTCTGAGTTCTTACTCTGGTAATACTGAAGAAACGCTTGAGACACTTGAGGCAGTGGTGGAGGCAGGGTTGCCAGCTATTGGTATGTCAGCAGGAGGAGCACTTGAAGTGCGCTGCAAGGAAGCCGGCATTCCTCATATCAAGCTCCCTATTCCAAGTGAAGGCTTCCAACCACGTATGGGGACAGGCTTTTTTATCGGAGCTCTTCTAGAAATATTTATTAATCATGACATGCTCCCGGATATCCGAGAAGAGGTGCTGCATGATGCGGCGCTCGTCAAAGCTCAGCTAGGAGAAATTGAAAAAGAAGGAGAAGCGCTTTCCAAGAGAGTGGCCGGAAAAACTCCAGTGATTTACGCCCCTGATCAGCTCCGAGGTTTGGCTATGGTGTGGAAGATTAAGCTGAATGAAAATGCCAAGACACCAGCCTTCTGGAACTACTTCCCAGAGCTTAATCACAATGAAATGGTCGGGTTTACTCTGCCTCAGGGAGCCTTTTTTGTCATCATGCTGCGTGATCACGAGGATCATCCGCGTAACCAGAAGCGCTTTGCTCTGACAGCTGAATTATTGCGTGAAAAGGGGGTAGAAGTGGAAATACTTGACACAAAGGGTGAAAGCGTGTTTAATAGAGTCTTGATGAGTATTGCCCTCGGGGACTTTACTTCTTACTTTTTGGCCTTAGCCTATGGTCAAGACCCAACACCTGTTGATATGGTAGAAGAATTCAAGAAACGTCTCACCGTCTAGGCGAGACGCAATTGCCTTGGTGGTGGAATTGGTAGACACACTAGCTTCAGGTGCTAGCGCTCGTAAGGGCATAGGAGTTCGAGTCTCCTCTAAGGCACAACATTTCTCATAATAGGGAAATCAATGCAGATTTTTGAAAATTAGTAATGCTCAGCATGGTGTAAGTCTTTTTAGAGACATACGTAGGGTTCGATTCCCTACCTGAAAGGTTCCCCGCCTGCCGGCAGGCAGGGATTCCTTTTTTAGCACAATGTATATGTTTGCATGAGCAAACAACAAAGACATACTTCTTTTTGAGGAAAAGGTGTCGTTGTAAAAAGATAGAGCACTCTATCAGTTACAGAGTTTTTTGTGAAAAATCTTTTTTCACCAAAACATTAATTTAATTATTTTTATTGTTAATGAAGAGTTCAAAACTCTTCGCATAAAATATTGTATGTTGCAAAAAACAACACCAAAGCCACAGGGCGGGAACAGAAGTTTTCGTGGAGGAAGAACGCCCCAAGATAAATTGCCGACATCAACTACTCCAGCAGTAGGTGCTTTTGAAGGTATCGTAGCACGTGAGCAGTCGACTCGCGTCCAACCTCAGAGTAAGTCGTTTGGTAGCAACAAGCCCGCGCACATAAATGCGCCTGTTGCTGCTAAAAAAGTGGCCCATGCCGCTCATCCGCATCAAGCTCCTAAGTCAGGCACTCCTGCCACTCCTCGTCCAAACACAGGCCAGGGTCCAAAGCCAAAGCAGGGTAATGGCAAGAAACGTGCCGGTGGCGCTAAGGGCCGTCGTGACAATCGTTTCCAGAATGTCCGTGCTCACATGGAGGCCCCGAAGAAGACTGATATCGTACCAGCTATTCCAGCCGATACACTGCGTATCATTCCTTTAGGAGGCCAAGAAGAAGTGGGTCGTAACATGACTGTTTTTGAATATGGCAATGATATTGTTATTATCGATATGGGTGTACAGTTCCCAGAAGAAGATATGCCAGGTATCGACTACATCGTACCAAACGTCTCTTACCTCAAGGGGAAAGAAAAAAATATTCGTGGAGTTATCTTTACACATGGTCACTTGGATCATATTGGAGCAGCTCCAATTCTCTTAAAGCAGCTTCAGTACCCAACCGTCATTGGCCGTGATTTTACCCTCGCTCTTATCCAGCGCAAGGTAGAAGATGTCCAGAAGGGTGCAGCCAAGAGTCTTAAAACTATCCGTGTGAAGTCTCTCGAAGACCGCATCAAACTCGGCGTGTTTGAGCTTCGCTTTTTTGAAGTAGAACACTCTATTATGGACGCTATGGGTGTAGCCTTGGTTACTCCTAGTGGCTCTATTATTCACCTTGGTGACTGGATGATTAGTCATGAGCCAGTTGATCCAGCCAACAGTGAAGTTTCTTATAATCACTTAGAAAGCTTACCGAAGCCAACCTTTCTCATGCTTGAGAGTCTTGGTGCCTTAAAGAAGGGTCTACCGCCGTCAGAAACAGAAGTCCACAAAAATCTACAAGAACTTATCAGCGGTGCTCCGGGCCGAGTGATTATCGGAACCTTTGCTTCACAGGTACGTCGTATTGCCTATCTTATTGAGTACGCTGAGCGTCGCGGTAAGCGCGTGGCTCTCGAAGGCTATAGCATGAAGATGAATATCGAAGTGGCCAAAGAGCTTGGGTACCTGAAGACTAAGAAAGAAACCTTGATTCCTATCAATGACATTCATAAGTATCCAGACAACCAAGTAGTGATTATCTGTACGGGTGCTCAGGGTGAGTCCAACGCAGCTTTGTCTCGCATCGTGACCGACAATCACCGTTTCGTGAAACTCCAGAAGAACGATACAATTGTATTTTCATCTTCAGTTATTCCTGGTAACGAGCGTACTATTCAGCGCCTGAAAGACAACTTGTACCGCAAGTGCGATAACGTGATTCACTCAGATATGATGGAAATTCATGTCGGTGGTCACGGAACCATTCACGAAATCGAAGAAATTCTCCGTCAGGCCAAGGCTACCTATGTGCTCCCGGTCTATGCCAACCACTACTTCATCAAAGAAGCAGGCAAGATAGCAGCACGTATGGGCTATCCAGATAAGAATATCTTTATCATGGACAATGGTCATATCCTCGAGGCTCCTAAAGCAGATACCCAAGCTTTGCCAAAAATTATCAAAGAAAAAGCGGATACCAGCTATGTCTTTATCGACGGACTGGGTATCGGTGATATCGGACACGTAGTGCTCCGTGATCGCCAGGTCTTGGCCGAAGATGGTATGTTTGTGATTACCGTTATTATCGATGGGAAGAAGAAAGACATCGTCGGTAATATCCAGATTACTTCTCGTGGCTTTATCCATGTCAAGGAAAACTTTGAGCTCTTAAATGAAACCAAGCGTAAGGTCCAAAAAATTGTGAAGGACAATACGTCCAAGGATACTTCAC
>CAZYOT010000030.1:0-3370 GCA_964649305.1 uncultured Bdellovibrionales bacterium | reverse complement strand
TTCACTTGATTGGGAAAACCTCCGCAATCAAATCCGAGAAGTGATAGGGCAGTTCCTCTTCCAGAAGACCGAACGTCGACCAATGATCCTACCAGTAGTGGTAGAAGTCTAAGAATAAAAACTCCCTGTCATTTGATGGGGATTTTTATTTTAGGAGCTATTTATCTGGTATCATATTTTTTGGAGACCTGTTTTGAAATAGAGAGCTAACCGACATTCGCTTCGAGACCGTCTGCTCACGGGCCATGAATGTCCAGGCTCGCATGCGTTCTAGCGAAGCTTCCGTCGCATAGCCCTAGCTATTCCTGCAAACGGTTCCAAAAAATACATTACCAATAAAGTTCTTAATCAGGATATGGTATAATAGGGCTAATTAAGGATATTCTATGCAAAAGCTTTTTTCTGGCGTGAAGCCATCAGGCAACCTTCATATAGGTAACTACCTTGGTGCAGTTAAGCAGTGGGTAGAGCTTCAAGATGGCAATGAAGCGATTTTTGCCGTTATGGATTTGCACGCTATTACGGTACCTCAGGATCCCAAAGAGCTCACTCGCCAGACCTTGGATATGATCAAGGTATACCTGGCTGCCGGCGTAGACCCGAATAAATGTCTCTTATTCCTTCAGTCGCACGTAGCGGCTCATAGTGAGCTTTGCTGGATACTCAATACTATTACGAAGAACGGTGATTTGACTAAGATGACTCAATTCAAAGATAAAGCAGGTTTTGATGAAGAGATTTTTGAGAATGCAATGAAGGAAAAATCAGATGAGGGTATTAAAGAGTTAAATCTTGAGGTAAAAGATGGTTCTTATACAGCCGAGCAGGTAACTCTTATAATTAATACTTTCCGTCACGCAGCGACTGTTGCAACAGTAGAAACATATAAAAAATTTATTAAGGAAACATTTAATTCAGGAGGAACAGCACTTTTCGATTATCCAGTTCTCATGGCCGCTGATATTCTTCTCTATGATACCGAAGTCGTACCAGTGGGGTATGATCAGCTTCAGCACATTGAGCTGGCGCGCTCCCTAGCAAGGAGATTTAATGAACGTTTTGGTGAGACCTTTGTCGTGCCAGAGGGACGCATTCAGAAGGAGGGGGCACGTATCATGGGACTCGATGACCCGACCAAGAAGATGAGTAAGTCTGCAGCCAGCGAGTACAATTATATTTCTCTTACTGATGATGAAGAGACCGTGCTTCGTAAGGTTAAGAAGGCTGTGACTGATAGTGGTACCGATATTACCTATAGCGATGACCGTCCAGGTCTTAAGAATTTGATTAATATCTACAGCCTTTTTTCTGACAAGACTCCTGGAGAGATTGTGGAGATGTATTTAGGAAAAGGCTACGGAGATTTTAAGGTAGACCTTGCTGCAGTCATCAGTGGATTCCTCACGCCATTCCAAGAGCGTCTCGCTGCTATTTCAGATGAGGAAGTAAAAGCGATACTTGAGGCTGGTGCTGTGAAGGCTCGAGCACAGGCTGAAGCCAAGATGAAACAGGTTCGAGAACGCGTAGGACTTCTCTAGAAAAATAAGAAAACTTTTAGGGCCGCTCTTGAGAAACAGGAGCGGCCCTTTGGTATTTCAAAGCCCATTGACTTCGAGGGTAGCCTCACGCGGAAAAGCTCGTCTAGTGAGACAGGTAGTTTGATGGAAGCACGGTTCCCGGCGAGTGAGAAATTTTTCTCGAGTCTTGGGTATGTCGCAGGGTGTGCGAGCACTTGAGTATTCGCCAGGAATACGGAGCATGAGGACGCAGATAGGTATACCCTGATTTTGCAGGGTGATAATTTCTTGATACCAGGCGATCAGGGCCCGGTGACCGAGAAGATTGGTATTGGGGGTAGGGATTTTCATGGTTGCCTCCATGTTTGTCAAAGAGCCTTTGGGCCACAAAAAAACCGCCCACAGGGGCGGCTTATCGCGCTTCGTTTGATCCAGTGATGGTGAAGTGTTTGTGACTCATTAGTACCTAGTATATCTAGTACCGATAAAGAAGTCAAACTCACCCCGTTAGAGACAGAAATTCTAACAGAGTTAGGGTTTTATCCTCTAATGATAGTTAAGAGCTCGGCTGTTTTTTCTTGGAGTTGTTCCTCGGTTTCAGCTTCGAGATTGAGACGAAGGAGAGGTTCTGTATTAGAGGCACGGACATTAAACCACCAGGTAGGGTAGCTCACTTTGAGACCATCGAGTTCGTGCTGAGCACCGTCTGCATATTTTTCACGGAGTTCTTCTAGGACGCGGTCCTTTTCCTCTACTTCACTATTGATTTCACCAGAGTGGTGGTAGCGCTTAATTTCTGAGACGAGCTGACTCAGGGTTTTGCCGGTTTCGGCCATGAGGTTTAAGAGGAGGAGGGCAGGGAGAGTGCCAGCTTCAGCGCAAGAGTTTTCTTCGAAATAGTAGTGACCAGAAAGCTCTCCAGCAAATATAGCACCAGTCTCACGCATCTGACGCTTGATATTGGCATGACCAACTTTGCATTCCAGGGCATGTCCACCATGTTCCTCAATCACTTCTTTGACAGCACGAGAAGAACGAAGGTCGTAGAGGATAGTAGCACCAGGGCGACGCTCCAGGATGGTACGAGCCAAGAGTCCCGTGATGAGGTCCATCGGAATGACAGCTCCGAGTTCATCTACAAAGCCGATACGATCAGCATCGCCATCGTAAGCAATACCCATGTGAGCTCCAGTGTCACGGACTTTGACTTGGAGTTCTTCAAGGGTTTCTACATTGAGTGGGTTGGCTTCATGACACTGAAAGGCCTTTTCGATGTCGTTGTAGAGATAGGTGAGAGAGAGTTCTTGAGGGAACTGTTCATAGATAGGGAGCTCGTAGACTCCCATGGCATTGGCGGTATCGATAACGAGAGAGAAGCGTTTGCCTTCAAACGAAGCAAACGAAGCAAAGTAGCCATAGTAGGCAGGCTTGATGTCTTCCTTTTGGAGACTACCACGCACATCAACTGGAGGAAAATCGGAAGCGAGGGCAATGTCTCGGATATCTGAGAGACCAGTATGCTCGCCAACAGGTAACGCTCCACGGAGAGCAATCTTCATGCCGTTATACTGAGGTGGGTTATGAGAAGCGGTAATAGACACAGCCACATCGATATCAAGACGACCAGCGGCAAAGTACACCATCGGAGTAGTAATGATACCAAGATCAATTACATTGGCGCCACCATCCATGACGCCACGAGTAAATTCTTCAAACAAGCTTGGGCTCGAAGCGCGGACATCGCGACCAACACCGACGGTAGTAGGATTGAGGTGAAGTACCATAGCACGGCCAATAGCATAGGCAGTGGCTTCATCAAGATCACTTGGATAGATGCCTCGAATATCGTAGGC
>CAZYOT010000029.1:11209-11467 GCA_964649305.1 uncultured Bdellovibrionales bacterium | reverse complement strand
GTTGCAGGCGGGAAAGGTCAAATAATTTCACTGTTATCAAAACAAAAAAACCGCTTGTTATTAGCAAGCGGTTTTTTTGTTTTATTTGTTTCTTCTGTGGCCCAAGAAAAAATACCGCGTCAGATACACTAAGCCTAATCCCACGAAAGCCCCGAGAATATCTATGCCTACATCACTTATTTTGGCTCCTCGAAAAGGAGTGAAATACTGATGGATCTCATCTGTCATTCCATAAAATCCTGCCAAGAAAACTGCTAA
>CAZYOT010000029.1:0-11199 GCA_964649305.1 uncultured Bdellovibrionales bacterium | reverse complement strand
GTGAATTTTTCATTTGTTAAATTTTTCTTATTATATAAATAATCATAACACCTAAAGTTGCTCCGAATATATCTATCCCTACATCTGAGAGCTTCGCTCCTCGAAAAGGGGTGAAGTATTGATGAATTTCATCGGTCACCCCATAAAATCCTGCTAAGAAAACTGCTAAGAGTGATACTTCCCAAAACTTTTCTTCCCGAAAGAATCTCCTTAAAAAGGGTATCAATATTACTACCAGTACAGCATACTCAAATACGTGCGCTCCCTTACGCTCCAAAAAATACCCGAGACTTGTATCAGTAGGATAAGCAGAGCCTGGACGAGAGGAAAAATAAAAAATCACCAAGAGCCACAAAATAAGCATCTTGCCCCAGGGAAAAGAACTAATAAAACGCCTCAGAATAATCATATTTTAGTGATGCTTTTTGTGCTCACCCATTTCATGAATAAGCGCAAAAAAAGCATAGAAAGGGAGCCATATCCATAGAGTGGTACGAAGCCACTTGTCGATACGGTCATTTAAACCCTTCTTTTTCTTTTTTTTACCGTGTCCTCCCATACTAATTAATTTCGTAGATTACATCTTTCTTTTCCACGATTATTTTCCAACCTTCTTTTTCTGCCATGGCACGCAAATTTTGATTGGGATTAAAAGCAATTGGATTTTCTACCAAACCAAGGAAGCTTCCGTCTGATTCAGTATCACCTATACCATAAGACCCCTCTAGAGTAAGATTGTTTTCTGCTATATACTTCTTTACCACTTCACCTTTCATGCGAGACGGTTCAAAAGTAGCCTCTCCAGTGTAGATCCCATTTTCATCTAGGCCATACACACTACCATACACTGCATCGAACTTGAGGTAATCTTTATTGTACTCTTCTACTATTTCAATGGGTGAACCAGAAATAACGAGCAGGTGATAATTTTCAGCACGAAGCTTCTTGATCAAATCCTCAGAAAAGACATAGGTGCGCTTTTCATGAAACGGGATCACTATCTTGGCCGCCTTAATCACATCTTCGCGAGAGCACCCCTTGATATGCTGAGCATAGAGATCCACCAAAGCCTTACGATAATCCTCATACGTCCCCTCATGTTCTATCCAACCAGAATACAGCTCCGTGAGGCGATGACGTACTTCATTGGGGAAAATCTTCAGCCACGCTAGCTCGTTGATAAGCTCAAAATGAAGATTCTTACGGAATATTGTTCCATCGATATCAAAGATTGCAATTTTTTTCTTTTCACCAGTTTCCATATTATTTCTCTTTTAACAATTCATAGAGTGCCACTCCTGTAGACACAGATACGTTGAGCGAGTTTTTTGCTCCACGCATTGGTATTTCCAGTATAACATCTGAAAGCCTAAGTAGCTCCTCTGGCACACCATCCACTTCATTACCAACCAAAAGTGCAATTGGAGCAGTCACCTCATACGTATCATAGGGGACACTCTCAGTATCCTGCTCTAAGGCACACAAAGTATAGCCGGCTGCCCTAAGTTCTTCCAGAAGTTTTACTACATCCTCTCGCTTTTCCCAGGGCATAGTTTTCTCTGCTCCAAGAGCGGTTTTTTGCAGCTGCTTATCCGCAGTAGTGAGGAGATATTTTTTACTTGGTGGTACTGGCGTATAACCAGTCAAATATATTTTCTCTACTCCAGCTCCATCAGCCGTACGGAAAAAAGCGCCCACATTGTGGGCACTACGAATATCATGCGCTATAAGAACAAGTTTAGGAAGGGCTGCCATACCCGGTAGAACAATTGTAAGTTATAGTACTCATACATTTTTTACTCTTTGTCAAAACTCTTTGTAATCTCCAAAAATTAATTTATGTGAAGCACCTCTTAAACTTGCTTCTTACAATTGTGCTACCGGGCATATTTTTGAAACAAAACTTTACCGGTATCCCAGAGCGCTGGGTACTCTTTCTTGACCTTAAGCCAATACCACCATTCACCACCCCACAAATAGATATCATGGAAGCCTACTCTTCTAGCATAGGTGACATTTTCTACCAACTTCTTTTCGTTCATCGTAATGAATTGCTCTTCGAGAGGCACATTCCCTACCCAACCATTAGCCCATGGCTCGGCTTGTAACTCTATCACCATGAAGTTTTCCTGATGAGTGAGTAGTCTCACCCACAGTTCTTTCATCTTAAAAAAGTACGGTCCGATAGGATACGTCACATACCCAAAACGCTTCTGATAAATATCTCGGTACAGAGTGGTCCCGAAGATATCTCCCTGACTGGCGGCTTTATACCACACTGAAAGCTCTCCGCTATCCGTAACAATTACCTGTCTCGTAGGGTCCAACTCATGCACGAGGGCTACTTCAGTCGTGAGAAAATCGGGGTCAAACTTCGGGCAAATACCGAATATAGCCAAGTATGGCTCGTTTTCGACTTGCCATGTTGTAACTGTAGGATCATGCTTGTAGCGTTCTACCGTGGTTCTAATCATCTTGAGTATCCCATGCTTACGTAGCTGCTCATCTTCCTTAGCCCACTCTGGAATATGACATTCTGGCCAGCGTGGCACTCTCTGGCCCACTGAGAGTATCACTTCACCGTCACGCTTCTTGGTTTCTGCAAGAAGCCAGTCCAAATCAGAAAAATCATATGTCCCCTGCTCACGCTCTATAAGATCCCAGTAGGCTGGCAGACGCCACTTCTTAATCTGCATATCATCCAAAAGCGCCGTGTAGGTCTCTCTCCAATCAAGTCCGAGGCTCTCTGCATAGCGAGTAGAGAAAGTCATACCTAGTACTACATCTTCTCGTGGAGCTGGTCCGGGCAAATTGAGAAACGCAAAGAATAGCATTATGACAAAGAAAGCTATCACTAATCCTCTTTTTACATTTCTCATATTTTATTTTGTTTAAAATAAACTCACTCCACCAAAGCTTGCCAACCAAAAGCCGGCAGCTATTAAGCTTAGTGCAAGCACTTTTTGAGCCCAATCCCAAAAACCAAGATGTTCTCCAAAGATATGTGGAAAACGTACACTCATAGGAACCGCAAGAAAAAGAAGAAACACATACTGGATACCATTTAAGGCCTGCACAAAAGACACAGAGCCTGTCTTGGTAGCATAGATAATAAGAAAACTCGCAAAACCAGCGCACGACTTATTGACCACAAAAAGAGCGAGTGTCTTCAGGTTTTGTTTACTCTTCATCTTGGCAAGCTCATGATGTACAAGAATCTCTCGACGGTAGACTGGGACCAAAAGAAGAGTTATGCCCGCAGCCACCATACCCAAGCGTGACCAGATAAGTCCATTAATAAAATCAATTTCGGCATATCCATACTTAAGCAGTAAAAGTGAGACTCCCAAGAGAAATCCTGCGATGACTGCACTGAATGGAAAAGTGTCATTTTTACGAAAAGGTAAGTCATAGGAAATCAATACTCCCCCTACCACAAACAGAATGAGGGCTGTGACAATCTCCCTTGTAAAGGCAAATTCTCCAAAGAGGTGCGGAAAAAAACCTCCAGCCAAAAGTACTGTTACTCAAGTCACTAGACCTACTAGTGGTGCAATACGAGCCACATCTCCAGCCTTGACGGCATAATAGAAGAAGAGAAGACCGAGGATAAAAATCGCTCCTGAAAGAAAAAATACTCCCAAATAAAAAGCTGGTATAAGGGCAATCCCAAAAGGAGCAAACGCCAATGAAAACAGGCTAAACATGGCTACATAGAAAGCATATACTGCTGGCTTCGGGATATGCTTCTCAGTCAAAATCACCTTATCAAGGAGTTGAGAGAGAGCGTTACAAAAATAGCCAAAAATGGCAAAGGAAATCCATGACATAGAATTGTATATATTATAGCCTTTTCAGACACAAAAAAACACCCCGAGCTTGTCGAAGGGTGTCTTTTTAGACCTCTTTAGCGCATAGCTATTTTACTGTAGTACTGATGCACATCATTGATCCAACTCTGTACACTTTCCTTAGAATGACTGGCACAGCTATTACCACACTTCCAGGTTGTCACTAAATTACTCGGCTCACTTGTGGCTCTTTTCTCCACCAAACGCTCGAGTCTATCTCCCACAGCCTGGACAGCTTCTTCTGGACTAGCAAAACAAGCATAGCCCATGGCCTGACCGCGACCACCTGCACCCTTGTAGCCCCAGTAATTATAGCAGTCCACTCCACTTTTACTTGGTGAAGCTTTGCCCCAGTTACTTTCCTTCTTAGCAATACCAACTATAAGGGCAGCGATATTACGATCATAGCCTGCCATTGGTTTCGCCATGACTTCTATCGGGAAGCCCTTGGTCAAAGAGGCAATTGTTGCCTCCAGACTACTGACCTCTCCTTTGTGAGTATTCTCTCCCACTATTTCAGTGAGGAGTTCATCTTTGGTTTTTTTCTCTAAACAAAGCTCTTCTTCTTTACTTGGTACAGTTTCAGTCTGAGACTGAATTTCCTGAACGCTCTTTTTGAGCTGACAAAGGTCTTCCAGAGAAAGATTCTGGTCTATAGACTGCTCTTCATGAATTTCTCTTGGGGCCTCTGGTGCCACCGCTACCTGACTCGGTAACCCTGGAAAAGCGCTAAAAAAAGTAAAAGACAGAGCAGTAAAAGACGATAGCCATCTCTGTTTTGTATTCTGTCTCTTTGATTGTATTGAAATGATATGCCCTCCCAGGCGTCGTGTAGTTGTACGACAAAAACTTATGCAGTTTTCTAAATTCATAGATTGGCCACCCTGTTTCACGATCAAGCCCTCCAAAGCTTTATCAAACATTGCTGGAAACCGGTTTATCTCATTCATCACACCCTTGTATGAGAACCAGACACACCTCCAGAGTAGCGTTAATTCTTAGCGTCCTTTTCGGTTTTTCGAGAAATACCTTATTGGGACGCAAGGATTACTATAGCAAATTATAGAATATAGGTCAATGCTTTAAACAAGCCATTTTTATAAAATTTGCTTTATTTAAAACATAAAAGAGGCCGAAGCCTCTTTGATTTTTCCTTATTTTAAGCCTATTCTTCTTCCGGTGGAGCTTCTTCTAGAAACTTAGAGTAGTACATATCTACATCGCTAATCCACTTCTTCACACTCTCCCGGCTGTGTCCCTGACAACTAAACCCACACTTCCAGACTACTAATTTCTCTGGGGTATTGAGCTGTTCTGAGTGAATTAGTCTGTCAAGACGCTTGGCTACAGTATCCACCGCATCTTCACGGCTATTGAAGCACGTGTGCCCGCCGGTACCCATCATCCTCCTGATGCCTCGGTATCCCCAGTAGTTATAGCAATCCTGACCATTAAGGACTGGGACGCGCTTGCCCCAGTTACTCTCTTTCTTAGCAATACCGATAAGAAAAGCAGCGGTAAGTCGGTCCTTCTTCAAAATATACGGCACCATTTCTTCAATTGGATAGCCTTTTACCATTTCTCGGATATTCTTTTCGTACTCATCATTAGCAGCCTGACTAAAGTATTCGAAGAATACATCCTGATCTGGGTTGTAGTCTTCTATCGCTGATGCAGTCTCTGTTGCTGCTTGTGGTACGTCAGCTGGCTTCTTTTCATCTGCAAACACTCCTCCTCCGAAGTACTGTGTCAGAAGTCCCATGGTCACAATACCAAACATCACGCCGCCCATAAGTGAGCCATATACCATGCGCTTTGGCCCCACCTCAGGCAAGACACGACTAAGTGCACGCTTGAGTCGCCTTGAGTGAAGTTGGGTCTTACGTACAAAAACCCAAAAACTCTCTTCTACAGTTTTTTCTTTGAGACTATGAAGGAGGGCTTTGCGTTCACGACGGAGCCCATCCAATGCCTTCACTTCTTGCTGTTTGATTGACTCAGTAAAAGACTTCTTACGAAGCTCTCGTTCAAGTACATACTTTGGATGCTGCACCACTCCACCACTCTTGATATCAAGAGAAGGTTTTTTGGGAGCTATTTTGTATGGAGAATATTGGAAGGCTTCGGGTTTCATGTAAACTCACTTTTGTATTTAGGGTGTAGGAGTAGTGGGAGTAGACCCTGCCGGAATATTTTCATCTGGCACAGAGATGCCCGCTTTTTCAGCGAAAAATTTCTTTACATCAGGCTCTCCAAAAACACACTTATTGCCCTCGGTATAGATAAACGGTACACCAACTTTGCTGGCATCCAGTCCACAGGCTTCTGCTTTAGATTTCATTTGAGCACTATTGGTGCGACTATGCCAGACTTCTTTCTTAGTAAATGTAAACTTAGAGGCTATATTGTTACTCTCCAAAAATTCATTGATACGCTTACAGTGAGGACATTCTGCACCGTAGAAATAAATTGTACTGGCATCAGGCACAGTGTTAGCCTGTTCTTTTTTACCTTCTATGACTGCCCATGCCACAATTCCTACAATCGCTACCAAAGTTAATCCAAGCACTGTCCAGACTTTTTTTGCATTCATAAAATATAGCTTTACGTACTCTCTATACTAACATGTTTTGCACGAAAAAACCATCCAAAAAAAGCAACAAAAATCATCGCTAGAGAAAGTAGCTGGCCTCGTGAAAACACATCTAGCAATAGGCTCACACCCGGATCTGGCTCGCGCCATATCTCAACTATCATACGCACAACACCATACGAGAAGATGTACCAAAGCATCAAATCACCCTCTCGCTTAATAATCCTTCTCCATAGAAGCATCCACCCAAACAAAAATATTCCTTCCAAGAAAGCACTATAAAGAGTGACTGGGTGTCGTAAAACACTCTCACCAGGAAAATACATCCCCCATCCCATCTCTGTCACTTTACCTGGCAATTCCTGATTCAAAAAATTACCCAACCTCCCAAAAAAAGACCCTATTGGAGCCACGAGAGCCAATCTATCCCCAAGACTCTGCCAAGAAATTTTATACTTCCGTGCGTAATAAAACCCACCCAGAGCTACACCTAAAAAACCTCCATGATAACTCATACCGCGAAGGGTTGTCCATGTATGTGTGGTGAAATTATACGGGATAAAAATCTCCAGTGGGTGCCCTGCAAAATAGCTCGGGTCATAAAAAAACACGTACCCGAGACGAGCTCCCACAAAACCGCACAAAAGTAGTCCCCAAAAAAGACCCTCTATTTCTTCTGTCTTTATTCTCTCACTAGATGATTTCTGTTTTTCAAAATAATAAAAAGCGCTAGACACTCCTACCCATGCCAGAAGAAAAAAAAGTGCGTACCAATATATCGTAAAAGACCCAACCGAGAGAGCGATTGGGTCAAAACAATTCATGAGTTGTTTCCAACTACACACCATACCAGTATCTTATTTTTCTTGATTGTATTCTTTTAATTGTGCTTGAAACTCTATACGATAAATCTCTCCAAGAGCCACAAATAAAGAGACAACAATTGGTCCCATGATAAATCCTGGAAGACCAAAAAAATAAATACCTCCAATAGTAGCAAAGAAAATCATGAGCGGATGCATTTGAGTATCCTTACCGACTAACTTAGGTCGCAAAATGTTATCTATTGATGAAATGACCAATGAACCAAAGGCTAAGACAAACACTCCTTGCCAGATATCTCCTGCCAAAAGCAAAATAATCCCAGCTGGAAGCCAAATAATCCCCGTACCCACCATTGGGATGATTGAAAAGAAAACCATGATAATACCCCAAATAGCTGGGGAGGGTACGCCGGCTATCACAAATGCCAATCCTCCAAGTAGTCCCTGAATAATTCCAATGACAAGATTTCCTTTGAGCGTAGCACGACTCATAGATACAAACTTTTGCACGAGCAGTCTATCGTGTTCATCTTTGAGTGGACTCAAGTCCATCATGTAGCGTAAGGCCTTTTTCCCATCTATCAAAAAGTAGAAAAGGGTAAAGAAGAGAATAAAAATCCACAGAATAAATCCGGTAATACTCTGGTAGGCTGTTTGGAGAAAACCAAGAGCATTGGAACTAAAATTAGATATATCAGAAAGTAACTTCTTTTCTGAAAACGTTTCTTTGTTGACTAAAAATTTCAGTCCCGGTGTGGCTTCTGCTGAATTAAAAGCATTATTGAGCAAACCTTGGAGTTTTCCTTCGTCTTCAATTTGCGTATACAGTGTATTCACCTCATTAATTGCCAAGGAAACCACAATAAACATTGGTGTTACCACTACAAAAATTGCCATCAGACAAGTCAAAAGAGCACTTGATATCTTGTGACCATGAAAAATCTTTTCGAAAAAATGATATGGTCGCTTGAGGAGAGTAGTGAGAATAGCAGCAGCTATAATAGCCGTAATAAAAGGCTGGAAAATAAAGAATACCGTGATACCTACTCCAAAAAGGAGAAGAAAGAAAAAGGCAACATTGAGTGAGCGAGCTTGCATATTTACCCTGTGTAATAAGGTTTAAACTATGCTTCTATTATACCCCTTTAAGGCTTCTTTTGGAAATACAGCCAAATCATGCTTACCATTCAAAATCTGAGCATTCACCAAAAGAGTCTTCCTATCACTTTGCATCACCCTACCATGGGGTGGCCGCACTGCGAGAGCCAATCCATAATTTTTCATGAACCAGTCCTTGATAGCACTCCTAATCACATAGCCTTCCGGCAAAACAAATGGTTGGTACTGATTCCTGTTTGATGAAAAGTACTTTTGGTGCTTCTCGTGTAAAATCACCAGCACCTGTTCTGCCTGACTATCCAAAAAAAGCTTCGCATCTTTTTTACTCTGTACTTCTTGCACGCCATCTTCCTTGAAATACACGCACTTTGAAGCCAAGGGACAAGTCTTACACTTTGGCCGGCCCGCACAAAGACTACTCCCAAAGTCCATCAAGCTCGCATTGAGCTCCCGTCTCTTGGTAGTAAACACCCTCTCAAACCACTCTTCATCAATAGCGGCTTTTTTGGAGCCATAAAAAAATCTCCCCACTACCCGTTTGAGATTCGTATCCCAAGCTAAGTGCTTATCGCCATACGCAAAACTCATAATAGCTGAGGCAGTGTATGGACCTATGCCTGGAATTTTTTGCAGCTCTTCTTTGTTTCTCGGGAATGCCCCCTTGTACTCAGTCGCTATTTTTTGTGCTGCCAGAAGCATGTTCCGACCACGGGCATAGTACCCAAGCCCATCATAATACGGGAGAAAATCTTCCCAGGAAGCTTTGGCCAGTTTTTGTACGGTCGGAAATTTTTTGAGAAAACGTGTGTAGTATTCCACGACTCGTGACACCTGTGTCTGCTGAAGCATAATTTCTGATACCCAGACTTCATACGGCGTAATATCTCTTTTTCGCCATGGCAAAAAATCTCGCCCTGCTTTAGCGAAATAATCTGCTAGTTTTTCTTCAAAGAAAGTTACTTTTTGCTTTTGTATAGCCATATTTACAGTATAGCAGACCAGCTCTAGACAATCACTCCGCCACCCAGACAGATATCGCCATCATAAAACACCGCAAATTGCCCAGCTGCAATTCCCTGATCTTTACTCCCTAGCTTCACCTCCACTTGGAGGTTCGACCTCCAAGTCAGAGTGGCTTGGTAGAGTTTTTCGCCGTGACGGACCTTGATTAGGAGGTCTGTTTTTTCTGGAGCTACACCACTTATCCAATTCATACCCGTTACTCCAAAAGTATCTATGGCCTCGGAAGTATACACATCACCATGTGAAAGAAAAACTTCATTTTTCTCTGTATCCTTACCAGTTACATACCATGGTCCACCCGAGAGACGGATACCCTTACGCTGTCCGATAGTGTAATACCAAAATCCCTCATGCTCACCTAAAGCTTTTCCCGTGCCTTCTTCTATGAATTTTCCTAGACACACTCCAAGATGAAACTTCACAAACTCATCAAAAGGAATCTTTCCGAGGAAACAGATTCCCTGACTATCTTTTCTCTTGGCGTTTGGAAGATTAAATTTTTCCGCCAATCTTCGCACCTCTTCTTTGGGGTAACTTCCAATAGGAAACAAGGCTTTACTCACTTGAGCTTGAGTCAACTGTGAGAGAAAATATGTTTGATCCTTGATGGGGTCTGGAGACATCTTGAGATGTGTTAGACCATTCACTTCTTCTGTTTGGGCATAGTGACCAGTAGCTATTTTATCGAAATGCTCTCCTGACTTTTCGAGGTACTCATAAAAAGCCCCGAACTTCACCCGAGCATTACACATCATGTCTGGATTGGGTGTCAGACCCTGCTTGACTGAGTCTATCGTGTAGCTCACCACCCTATCCCAGTATTCTTTCTGAAAGGGTACAATATGAAGCTCTACCTCAAGTTGTTCACACACTGCTCGTACATATTCAAGGTCTTCTTCCCAAGGGCACTCACCCAAAAACTGAAGCTCATCCTCGAGCCATATCTTCATATAGTAGGCAGTGACATCATGTCCCTGTTCCTTAAGCAAGGCCAAAGAGACTGAGCTATCTACTCCACCTGATACCAAAACTGCTATTTTCATAAAAGATATTTTGTTTCTGACACTATTTCAAGAATTTCTGAATGCTCTTTTTTAAACTTCTCCACTACTTCTTTTATTTCCTCAAAGCTCTTCTTTTCCATCATTTCTGAACGGAGCTCTTTGGCCAGTGGGAAATTATTGATATAGGCTCGATAAAATTTTTTCATAAGCTCAAAACTCTTCCCTGCCCGTCTCACTTCACCGTCAGGTGATGTGGTCGGGCTGCCCCAAAAATCCACATACATCTCAGTATGCACGAGAGCAGCATCAATCTTTTCGGCTACCGTAACTTCCTTCTTCTCTTCGCTAAAAAGCCATGGGTTACCAAATATCGCTCGCCCGAACATCACACCATCACAACCAGTCTCAGCTACTTTAGCTCTGGCATCAGCCATACTGGTTACATCGCCATTACCAATAATCAATGTCTTACTTCCGAGTTCGTTACGTATTTCCGCTGCACGCCTAACTCGTTCCCACCTGGCCGGTACCTTGGACATATCTTTCTTGGTACGAGCATGAAGAGTGAGTGCTGCTGGCTCGGCCGAAAGAAGCTTTGGGAGCCAACTTTCGAGCACATCCTCGTTAAATCCTAGACGTGTTTTGACAGAAACTGGAATAGCTTTGCTAGCATCTTTGACTCCATCCTTGGCAGCCTGGATAAGAGCCACGGCATTGTCTGGATCTTTCATACAACTCGCTCCTGCCCCCTGTTTCATGACATTTTTATCCGGGCAGCCCATATT
>CAZYOT010000028.1:10135-11627 GCA_964649305.1 uncultured Bdellovibrionales bacterium | reverse complement strand
ATTCGAACCTACGACCTTAGGCTTAGAAGTCCTCTGCTCTATCCAGCTGAGCTACAGGGGCAGGTCGAAATAATAACTGGAGCGGGTGAGGGGAATCGAACCCCTGTCCTCAGCTTGGAAGGCTGATGTAATGAGCCATTATACAATACCCGCTTGTTAAGCTCCTTTAGAACAAAAATGCACTGTCAACGGAATTTATTGTAATATCTTTTAACTTTGATGTCAATTAGAGTCTTTTTATGATTTTTTTATTTCATCTTTTCTTTTTTCATGATAGCTGCCTATATAATCTAGCTGCGGTTCCAAAAAATAAACAGGTACACATACCGGATATTGCTTACTTGTATACTCAAGCATCCTTCTGTCAATCTCCTTAAAAAATGGCTGTGGAAAATCTCTTCCATTTTTTGTAAGAATTATACAATTATGAAGAATAGATGTAGCTGCTATTATTCTATCACCCAAGTTAAATTGTAAAACCTGTAAACCATGGTCTTTGTAGAATGATCCAATTCGCGCAGCTGCTATAAGTTCTTGAATTTTGCAATAAAATCTTGTCACTTCATTTAGAACTTCAAAAACTTCAACTTCCTTTTTTGATGATGTTTCTGTAAGCAACTCATAATAAGTGATATCGCTTATAGCAATTTCAAAACCTTCTGCTACAACCTCTCGAACTATATCCAAAATCTTCTCACCTAAACTATCGTTTCCGAGGCTAGATATAATATTAGTATCTAAGAGAATGTATCTCTTAGTTTTATCAATCGGTGTATTCTTCATTGTTTTCAATATGTGAAAATACACCCTTTTCCAAAGCCTTTTCCAAAGCCAGTACCGTCTTCTTTGTATTTATTTTTTTTGAAGAATTTGGAGCGTCAATTTTAAATTCAGAATCACCTATTTTAATAGTACTCCTTATTACACCTTTACCTAAAGCTCTATTATTAAGTTTTTTCTTTGAAGCTTGATTCATCTATTCTTAATATTAAAGAATGCTTATTTTTTGATAGTGTTGGCCGAATCCATCCCAGTGAAAGGGTCACTATGCCACTGATCTTCGGCTACTCCGAGAGACCTGAGCATGTTTTCCATCGCTTCTAGGAATGAAGGTGATCCAACTATGTAATACACACATTCCCCTGGTTTGTCTATATAGGACTCCACAAGCTCTTTGGTAATATAGCCCTTGGCCTCACCTGGAGTCACTACCTCTTCTACCTGAGAAAGCACGTCTACATAGCGAAAATGAGCGAGTGGGAGGACTTTGATTTCTTCTTTGTGCGGAGCATCTTCTCGAGTACGGTTGGCATTGAAGAGCACAAATTCTCGGTCACTCCCATCATGAGCTGCCTCAATAAGCTGGCTACGGACCGGGGTGATACCTACTCCTCCTACCAGGTACACCACTTCGCGAGTATCTGTTGGATCAAGTGCAAACTTACCGATAGTTGGAGGGATACTGACAGTACTCACAGGCTCCATAGCCCAG
>CAZYOT010000028.1:0-10125 GCA_964649305.1 uncultured Bdellovibrionales bacterium | reverse complement strand
AAATCCACTGTCACTCTGACGCATAGTAAAGATAATCGAATCCTCGCATGGGGCAGAACAAAGAGACAGTGAACGTACACCAGCGCGAGTGTCTGGAGCTACGAGATTATCGACCTTGAGGGCGACATACTGGCCAGCGCGAAACTGAAAGTTTTCTGGCTTGGTGAAGTAAAAAGTTTTGGTACCCGTGGCAGTGTCTTCGACTTTCTTGAGAGTGATTATAATCATGAGTATCTTTGTTTAGATGGACTATAGCTTACAGTATAGCAAAATTATACAATTTCTTTAAAAATCTTTTCATAAGCTTTAATCTCCAGAAGCATCACTAGAGTACGCGCCAGCTTGTGGCCATCATGACGAATGAGTGAGCGCATAGCAGCGATAGCATCCCCTTTCTGACGCACCACTTTCTTTTTCTGCAGAAAGTCACTAGCCACCACTCGATACTTGGCTCCTGGTGTTTTCTCATCGAGAGTCACAAGCTCACTGTCTTCTTTGCGATAGCGTACCAAAAGCTCCTCTACTGGCTTCTTTTTGTTAAACGTCACGCAGTCTACTCTGTCGCCTCCGAGGTAGCTATTAATCTCCTCTACATAGTCATTGGCACTGTAGCCATCTGTATGACCTCGTTTGTTGACCAGATTACAGTTGTAGACCACCTTGGCCTTAGAGCACTGTATGGCTTCAGAAATACCCTCTACAAGGAGATTAGGGATAATACTACAATAGTGATTGCCCGGCCCAATCACAATCAAGTCAGCCTCAAGAATTTTCTCTATGGCCCTGGGATTAGCCTTGGCCTTAGGACTAAGGAAAGCCTTCTTTATTCCCACCTTACCAAGTTGCTTCGAGGTATTGATTTCGTGTTCACCTTCGAGTACAGTGCCGTCAGCGAGCTTGACCTTGAGACTAGTATCCGTACCAGTCACTGGCACTACCTCACCTTTGACATTAAGTATCTGAGCGGCTTCCTCTACACCCTCTGCAAAGCTTCCAGTAATTTTCTCCAAAGCTGAGAGAAAGAGATTACCAAAACTATGCCCTGAAAGACCCCCTTCCTGGAAACGATAGTTCATGAGGTCACGAAGCATGTCGGAAGAATGAGAGAGGGCTACGAGACACTGGCGCACATCTCCAGGAGGTAGCACCCCCAGTTCATCTCGGAGGACGCCTGTAGACCCACCATCGTCAGCCATAGAGACAATAGCGGTAATCTCTACTGGATACTCACGAAGACCAGACAAGAGCATAAAGCTACCTGTCCCTCCACCAATTGTGACAAT
Organism: uncultured Bdellovibrionales bacterium; assembly: GCA_964649305.1. Classification (GTDB taxonomy): domain Bacteria; phylum Patescibacteriota; class Minisyncoccia; order Moranbacterales; family UBA1568; genus UBA1568. The sequence continues at coordinate 8,842 of CAZYOT010000028.1, read as the reverse complement.
TTTTTTCATAAAAGCTTTTGCAAAACCCTCTTGGTTTGCCTTATGTCGGGGCGCTGGGAATCGAACCCAGACTAAATGATCCCAAATCACTCGTACTACCACTATACTACGCCCCGATTTTTTTTATTGTGAACTTTTCCTGCTTTAGTGAGATTTTGCAAATAGCGCTGAGAATCCCTGCCTGCCGGCAGGCAGGGAACCCAGACTAAATGATCCTCCGCCAAAGGCGGACAGGCGCCTCACTCGTACTATCCGCCTCGGCAAGCCTCAGCGAGACGGGCCACTATACCTACCTACGGTAGGCAAGCTACGCCCCGATTTTTAACTAGCCAAAAAACCTGAAACTTCTAACTCAAAACACAGTTTATTCTAGCCAAGAAAGCCATAAGAGTCAACTCGCCCCGTTAGAAGTAGCCCAGATACCCATACCACCTCAATAGCTTATCTATCACTACTATATACCCCTCATCAAACCTCCAAATCCCTTCTACTTCCAACGGGGTAAACCCACAATAACTTCAAAAAGTAAAAATCCCCCTTGCGGAGGATTTTTACTCTATCTTTTTGTTTTACTGCCGAAGCAGTGGTCGAAACCATAATTATTTTACAGCTTCTTTCAAAGTTTTACCAGCAGTGAACTTAGGCACTGTCATAGCAGGGATAGTAATCTTAGCTTTTGTCTGTGGGTTGATACCCTCACGTGATGCACGCTGTGAAACCTTAAAAGTTCCAAAACCAGTTAGGGTTACTTTGTTCCCCTTCTGAAGCTCACCAGTGATGACGTCGAGTGTGCATTCGAGAACTGCTTCTACATCTTTCTTAGAAAGATCAGTTTTGTCTACGATTGCATGTACGAGCATTTCGCGGTTTACGTTTTTCATGTTGTTTCACCTGCCTTTCTAGTTTAGCCTTTTCTTTTTTTACTTCACTGCCCGAAAAAAATTTGTTCAGGCAGGCCCGCCCGAAACGCTTCGCGTAGCGATGCGGGCGGGCGTACTATCGAAGTAAAAAAGTGAAAGTACAAGTTGTTTATACAATCCTTTTTTGGAGGATGTACCCTCCTGGACTGATATTAAGCCTTTTTTAGAGAATACGCAAGAGATAAGCCTTTTTTTATCCACAGCCCTTTTCTAAGCCATTTCACTCACTAAACATATTCACAAAAAAACTGACACCTCTGATGGAGAGTGTCAGTTTCTTTTGCTTCTTATTCTTAGCGAGCGTACCTAGTTATACTACCGGGCGTACTCCACAGCGCGAGTCTCACGGAAAACATTGACTTTGATTTCACCAGGGAACTTGAGTTCTTCCTCAATCTTCTTGGCAATGTCACGAGCCAGCTTCATAGCTCCGTAGTCGTCTGTCTTTTCTGGATTGACGAAGATACGCACTTCGCGACCTGCCTGGATGGCGTAGGACTTCTCTACCTCTGGGAAGGTATTGATGAGAGCTTCGAGCTCCTGGAGGCGCTTGATGTACTTCTCGGCGGTCTCCTTACGGGCGCCTGGACGAGCGGCTGAGAGCGCATCAGCAGTGGTCACAATAAAGGCTTCTATGGTCTGGTGAGGGTATTCGTCATGATGACACTTCATAGCATCTATCACATTCTGTCCGACTCCAAATTTCTCCAAGATACGCATACCAATCTTTACGTGGGTGCCTTCGATTTCATGATCTACAGCCTTACCGATATCATGGAGCAGTCCAGCCTTCTTGGCGCAAGTGACATCAGCTCCAAGCTCAGCGGCTAGCGCTCCCGCTAGGTAAGATACTTCAAGGGAGTGTAGGAGAACATTTTGCTTGTAGCTGTAGCGGTAACGCAGTCTTCCAAGGATATAGAGGAGCTTCGGGTGTAGACCGGCAATACCAGCGTCAAACGCAGCGGCATCTCCAGCCTCTTTAATTTTCTGATCCAGTTCCTTCTTGGCTTCTTCCACGGCTTCCTCAATACGTGCTGGATGGATACGGCCATCAGAAATCAACTTCTCCAAAGCAATGCGAGCAATCTCACGACGCACTGGGTCAAAGCCAGAAATAATGACTGATTCTGGAGTGTCGTCTACAATCAGTTCCACGCCGGTCTCTTTTTCCAAGGCACGGATATTACGTCCTTCTTTTCCAATAATTTTACCCTTCACTTCATCTGAAGGAATGGTAACCGTAGTGGTAGTGAATTCTGAAACATGAGAGCGAGAATACTTGTGAATAATCGTCGCCATGATATTGAGTGAACGCTTCTCTAGTTCCTCATGTGCATCGTGCTCAAGGCGCGTCATACGCTTCACGAGAGCCTCTTTGCTTTCTTCTTCTACCAAGCGAAGGAGTTCTTCGGCAGCCTGCTCTTTGGTGAGGCTAGAAATATCAGCCAACTTACGAGCCTCTTCAGCACGGAGCTCTTCACTCTCTTTCTGGATCTCCTTGATTTGTTCAGCTTTTTCCAAAAGACGACGCTTTTCGGTGTCGACACTCTTGTGCTGCTCCTCCAACTGAACCTCTCTCTTTTCGAGACGGTCTTCATGGTTGTTGAGTTTTTCCTGACGCTGCTTCTCTTCTTTCTTGGCTTCCTCAAGAATTTGCAATGCCTCTTTTTTGGCATCGATTGTTATTGTCTCGACTTGCTTCTCAGCTTTTTCGAGAATACGGGCTGCTTGAGCTTCAGCGGTATTGAGTTGTTTTTTGGCCAGATGTTGGCGAATGACATAACCCAGGAAAAGACCGATTCCTAGGGCAATAAGTCCCATTAAAAAATCCATAAGTGTACATACACCGCATGGAATAAGCTTAGAGAAAGAAAAAGACGTTCAAACAAACCCTTTTATGCTTGAGGGATACTACTGACTATAAGGGCTTTAAGATTGATTGAATGAAGTTTCACAAAAATGAATAGAATTCTCTTATTTATTCCAAACAGGTGCGCTTTGAGTAAATTACCTGCAATCCCATCATAGCCCGGGAGAAAGCCTTTTGTCAAAGGACTTACTCGGTGCTAAAATAGGCTTACTAACACTAATACAAACAAAAATGTTTCGTCCGCTTGTCCTCGTAGTCCTTGATGGCTGGGGCCTGAGTAACAGTACCCAGGGAAACCCTATCCGTGAGGCCAAACTTCCTCCTTTTGACACCCTCAATCGATACTATCCCATGACCACTCTCCAGGCCTCAGGTATCTCTGTGGGGCTACCTTGGAATACCGCTGGCAATAGTGAGGTGGGGCACATGACCATGGGTGCTGGGCGAGTTATCTATCAGAACCTCCCCCGCATTTCCTTAGCTATCCAAGACGAAAGTTTCTTCAAAAATAAGGTATTGCTTGAGGCTATGACCAAGGCCAAGACCGCTGGCAAAAAACTCCACTTCATGGGACTAGTCAGTACCGGAAGCGTCCATGCGCACCGCGACCACATTACTGCTCTCCTCCAGATGGCTAAGCAGGCAGGTCTTACTGATGTTTTTCTGCATGCCTTTACTGACGGACGCGACTCTGCCCCTACCTCTGGTATCACCGTCATCAAGGATGTCATGCGTGAAATGCAGGTCATGGGCATAGGTAAACTCGCCAGTCTCTCTGGACGCAACTACTCCATGGATCGCAACAACAACTGGGAGCGTATCGCCAAAACCTACAAAATGCTCACCGAGGGCATCGGCGACCAAACTGAAGATCCTCTGCTCTATCTCGAGCATTCCTACACTCAAGGCATCACCGATGAATACATCGAGCCTACCTGTGTCACCGCTAGCGGGAAGCCACTCGCCCTCATAGAAGATGGTGACTCAGTGATTTTCTTCAACTTCCGTGAAGACCGTGCTCGTGAACTCACCAAAGCATTTGCGCTCGATGATTTCAATGGCTTTGCACGTCAGAAAAAAAACCTCTACTTTGTCACTCTGACAGAATATGAGCAACACCTCGGTGTGCCCGTGGCTTTTGCTCCAGAAAACATCACAGGCAGTCTCGGAGAAGTCCTCTCACAATATGAAAAGACTCAACTTCGCCTTGCTGAAACTGAGAAATATGCTCACGTCACCTACTTCTTCAATGGTGGCACCGAAGAAGCCTTCCCCAATGAAGACCGTGTACTTATCCCGTCACCAACTGTGGCTCACTTCGATGAAATCCCTGAGATGAGCTCCCCACAAATTACCGAAGCTCTGGTCAAGGCTATTATGAGTAGCAAATACGACTTTATCTTGGTCAACTACGCCAACCCAGACATGGTGGGGCATACAGGCAATGAACGCGCCTCTATCGAAGCTGTTGAGGCGACCGACAAAAGTCTCTCTATTGTCATCCCGGCTGTCCTCAAAGCTGGTGGTGCCATGATTATCACGGCTGATCACGGGAATGTAGAAGAAGTCACCCGTATTGCAACTGGTGAGATGGACACCGAACACTCCACCAACCCTATCCCACTCTGGTACCTCACACCCAACAACCAACGAGAAAAAACTGCTGACCAAATGATGCGCGAGCAAAACCAAGTCAACGGCCTCCTCTCAGATGTTGCCCCTACAGTCCTTGAAATTATGGATATCCCCAAGCCAACCGTCATGAATGGCACTAGTCTTCTTGAGCTCTTGAAATAGAATGCACAATAAAAAGACTCCCTTGCATGGGAGTCTTTTTTTACCGTATCTCTACTTAACTATCTTATCAACAATACCATACTTGAGAGCTTCTTCAGCGGACATGTAGTAGTCACGCTCAGTGTCTTGCTCAATCTTGGTAATCTTCTGCCCAGTGTGCTTGGCCAAGATTTTATTCAAGCGGTCACGCGTTTTGAGGATATGACGCGCCTGGATATCAATCTCTGTGGCCTGTCCCTGTGCACCTCCCAAGACCTGGTGTATCATCACTTCGGCATTCGGAAGAATCATACGCTTGCCTTTGGCACCAGCTGCCAAAAGGAGTGAGGCTGCTGAGGCCGCCATACCCATACAAATAGTCTCCACTGGAGCCTTCACATACTGCATGGTGTCATAGATAGCGAGCGCTGATGTTACCTGTCCACCGGGTGAATTGATATACATCTTGATATCTTCCTTGGAGCTCTCTGATTCCAAGAAAAGGAGCTGAGCTATCACGGCATTGGCTACATCATCATTTATCGGGGTACCAATAAAAATAATGCGGTCTTTCAAGAGGCGTGAGTAAATATCATAGGCACGCTCGCCTTGAGGTGACTTCTCTACAACCATAGGAACTAACATAAGCGTAAATTTAAAAATGAAAAAATTAAATTTGTGAAACAGCTATTTTTTCTTTCTCAAGGTAATGATACTTGATGCTAGTATTTTTGATATTTCCTCAAGCTCTTGTAATAGTGGGTCAGTTTTTTCTTTTGAAACACGTTTTGTATCCCTAAGAATTGCAAACCAAACTTTTGACTCATTGGCAGATTTAAGCGAATGATTTAAAAAATTGATAAAATCTTTTTTTGAACTCGCTGACTGTCCTTCTATGTAATTAGCCAAAATACTTGTTGCACTTCGTAACAACTGTTTACCTGTTATCTCTGAAACCATCCCTTTTGGTAAAGCATCGGTATATCGAACTGTTTTTAGGGTAAACTCATACAGCCTTCGCTTAAATTCTACCTTAAATTTTGTTCGATCATTTTCCATTTTACTTTTTTCAATTTACATTTTCTAGATATTCAAGGGTCCTACGGTTTTGCAATTGCTCTTGGATAACAGCATACAAACGAGGAAGATCAATTTTCTTTTCAGCTTCTTCTACGTTCTTGTAGTACTGCATTGTCTTATTCATTTCCTCTTCAATTTCCTCAGCTGTTGGCTTGATCTCAGCATCCTTGGCAACAGAAGCCAGCACAAGTTCAGCACCGATACGCTTCTTGGCTTGTGGTGTCCACTCCTTCTTCACTTCTTCTTCGGTCTTACCCATACGTGTGAGGTAGTCTGCAAAGACAATACCCATCATCTCAGCCTGTGAAGCAAATTCACGAAGCATGCGATTTTCTTCTTCCAGTACCAAGCTCTCTGGGTATTCAAGAGTTACACCTTCGAGAAGTGTGTCTAAGATTTTGGTACGTCGCTCCTCTTTGGCCTTGGCTTTTTGCTCTTCAAGAATACCTGTATGGATATTTTCTCTCAAGGCAGCCAGTGTCTCAAAGTTTCCTACGGTCTTGGCAAATTCATCATTCAGTTCTGGAGTTTGCTTTTCCTGGACAGCACGGACCACTACCGTAAACTGAGCCTCTTTCCCAGCTAGATGCTTAGCATGATACTCGGCTGGAAAAGTGAGGGTAAAGGTTTTTTCCTCGCCTGCTTCCATGTCCACCACTTCGTCTTCAAAACCAGGAATGAAAGTGTTGCTCCCGAGTACCAATGGATGATTTTCGCTCTTACCACCTTCAATCACCACGCCATCCTGCATGACAGTAAAGTCTACAAGCACAGTGTCACCTTCCTTAGCACCACGAGCCACAGTGATAAGAGGAGCACGCATTTCAGCAATACGCTTAAGCTCTTCGTCTACTTCAGAATCAGATACAGCGACTGGGTTTTTCTCAGCTTCTTGATTAATTTTCCTGACGGCTTTTTTCCAATCAGAAAGAGTGACTTCTGGCATCACATCAGTCTCTACTACGTATACCAAGTCTTCTCCTTCTTTGAAGTTCTTGAGGTCCACTGCTGGATGACCAATAGCCTCAATCTTTTCTTGGTTAAGCACCTTTGGATAGCTGTGTCCTACCGCATGTTCAGCTGCTTCAGCCAAGATAGCTTCACGACCAAAACGCTGCTCTACCACATCTTTTGGCACTTTACCTTTACGAAAACCAGGAAGTTTAACATTCTTAGCCATACCCTCAGCTGCATGGTCAATTTCTTTCTGCCACTCTGCCCATGGAAGAGTAACGGTGATAGCCATGCGAGAAGCAGGAAGTGATTTCTTATCTACATTCATAGTACAGATTCATTAACAGAAATTTAGTTACGTGGGAATTTTTCCTGATACAATGCGAGTGATTTAGTAACAGCGGCATGAGCGGCGTCACGACCCTCGATACCATTGATCACCACGCTCTTACCTTCGATAGTTTTATAGGTTTCCAAGAAATGTTGGATTTCTTTGATGGTGTGCGGATTCACATCAGCCAGGTCTTTGACACCTTCCCAACGCGGATCATTTTTTGGTACAGCAATCACTTTGTCGTCACCTTCACCACCATCAATCATATGAATGACTGCCACTGGACGAGCCTCTACCAAGATACCTGGGAAAAGAGGATTGGTGGTCAGAAGAATCACATCCAAAGCATCGCCATCTTCCCACAGAGTCTGCGGTACAAAGCCATAGTCAAACGGGTAGTCTTGAGCGGTCTTCATAGCTCGGTCAAGTTTGATCAGACCAGTTTCCTTGTCTATCTCGTATTTGTTCTTTGAGCCCTTGGGAATTTCTACGATAACATTGATAATGTCTGGAAGATTTTTACCAGAAGAGATTTCATGCCAGAGATTCATAGTTTTATATTTTAAAATTTAAAATGCAAAATGGAAAAATTAAGAAGAGGCCTCTTCGGTGGTTTCATCGGTAGCTACTCCTGGCTCTTCAGAAACAACTACTTCTCCTTCTGATTCTTCAACAAGATCAGTGCTCTCAGCTTCTCCCTGTTCAACAACTGGCTCATCGTTACTGACTACATCGAGTTTCCAGCCAGTGAGCTTGGCAGCGAGACGGACGTTTTGTCCGCGCTTACCGATAGCCAAAGACAGCTGATCATGAGGCACAGTCACTACTGCGCGCATCTCATCTTCAAACAATTCTACTCCGAGCACCTTAGCCGGTGACAAAGCAGCGCTGATAAACTTCTTGGCGTCTTCACTCCATTCGATGATATCAATTTTTTCACCACCGAGTTCATCGATGATAGCCTGGACACGAGTACCCTTCTGACCCACACATGAGCCAATCGGGTCTACTCCTTCTTCGCTCGTGGCTACAGCAATCTTAGTACGACTACCGGCTTCACGTGAGATAGCCTTGATCTGGACAGTTCCTGTAAAAATTTCTGGGACTTCAAGTGTAAACAAGTGCTCTACCATAGCTGGATTAGCACGAGAAAGAAGTAGTCCTGGACCCTTGGTATCTGACTCTACACGCACAAGAAATACCTTCAAATGCTGACCAACACGGTAGTTCTCGCCTTCGATTTGCTCAGATGGAAAGAGGATACCAACCGACTTACCCAGGTCTACAAACACATTGCGACCTTCTACACGCTGGACAATACCATTGACCACCTGACCTTCTTTTTCTTTGTACTCTTCAAACATGGTCTCACGCTCTGCTTCACGGATACGCTGAATAATCACCTGCTTAGCAGTCTGAGCAGCCACACGACCAAAAGTATCCTGACTTTCGAGCTCAAGCTCTACCAAATCACCTACTTTGTATGACTTCTTGATCTTCTTGGCATCTTCGAGAGTGATATCGCGCTCACGGTTGAAACGAGGCAGTCTACCTTCTTCAAGTGCTTCATATTCCTCCCTGCCCGTCTCATTTGACGTAGTCATTTGGTCGGCCTCTTCGGTTTCCTCTACAAATTCACGAGTCGTTTCATCTACGACTTCTTTGACAAGAAAAAACTCTGCAGCTTTAGCCACTTCATCAAAACGAGCCTTGATTACCTGGCCCTTCTTACCATAATCTTTCTTATACGCAGCTGCGAGGGCTGCTTCTACGACTTCAAGCACTCTTTCCTTGGAAAGACTCTTTTCGTCAGCTATCTGCATAACAGCACTTCCAAATTCACCGAGGCGTCCGGAAAGACTGCCCTGGTCATCACTTTCCTCTTCTTTAACTATTTTCTTGGCCATA
>CAZYOT010000027.1:0-11678 GCA_964649305.1 uncultured Bdellovibrionales bacterium | reverse complement strand
AAAGGACGCTCTTAATTTCCGCTATGCTACCAAGGTATTTGATCCCTCAAAACCAGTAGCCAAAGAAGATCTAGAGGTGATTATAGAAGCGGGACGTATGGCCCCTACAGCCTATGGCCTGCAGCCATTTAAGGTGATACATATCAAGAGTACTGAGGTAAGGGAAAAGCTTCAGGCAGCCTCATATGGTCAGTTGCAGGTAGTCAACGCTGCAGAACTTTTTCTCATTGCGGCCCGTACAGATGTGGATGAAGCTTTTATTGCTGAGTATGTAGAGCGTACCGCTCAGACTCGTAATATGGATGTGACCACCCTCGAGGGTTTTAAGAATACCATGATTGGTGATATTGCTGGTCGTAGCCAGGAAGAAAGGCTTAAGTGGGCTGGACGTCAGGCTTATATTGCACTTGGCATGATGCTTGAGACAGCAGCTATCTTAGGAGTAGATGCTTGCCCGATGGAAGGCTTTGACAACAGCCAGGTAAATGAAATTCTTGATTTACAGGCAGAAAATCTAGTATCATTGGGTTATATGGCAGTTGGGTACCGTGGAGAAGGGGATGTATTCGCCACTCTTACGAAGGTGCGTTTACCGAAAGAAACATTGGTTATCGAAAAATAGAGTCTGGTTTAATGAGAGAGGTCTATGACATTTATTCACACACAGGTCTTTAAGGCTTTGGCAGATGAGACACGACTACAAATAGTGGCTTATCTTGCTAAGCGTAAAGGGGGATCGTGTGGAGAAATATCAGCTCACTTCAGCGATCTCTCACAGCCAACTCTGAGTCATCACTTCAAGATTTTGGCAGATGCGGGAATTATCAGTGTTGAAAAAAGAAGCGTCTCTCGATACTATACCTTAAACAAAAAGGCGCTAAAGACACTTGGTGTCGAGACGGACAAGATAATCTTAAAAGAGGCCTAAGGCCTCTTTTTTGTGAGTATATTTTGATAGAAATAGTTTATATAAAGGCTTTGTGTTAGTCTATAGGAGTGATTATAAGGTATACCTATGCTATCCACGAGACAAGAAATTATCAAAAAAATAGAAGAGCTCAATGAGGCTCTCAGGAATGAATATCTTGAATTAGAGAAGCGCTACGGATTTTCTATTGAAAAAAAGAAGGTTGTTTTTCTTGAGGAGATGAGAAAGCGCAACAAAGAATGGCGCATCCCTTTGTGGCGTTATGTAATCCCAAAGGAGATACGACATACGCTCTCACTGCCTTTCATCTACATGATGATTATCCCGATAGTGATTTTGGATATTTTTATCTCTATCTATCACTTCTTTGCCTTTCCTCTATACGGCATACCAAAGGTCAAGCGTAGCGAGTATCTTATTTATGACCGGCGTTTTTTGGATTACTTAAATTTGTTACAGAAAGTACACTGTTTGTACTGTAGTTACGTCAATGGGCTACTCGGATACGCGCTCGAGATTGCTGCTCGGACAGAGCGCTATTGGTGTCCAGTAAAGTCTGCTAGTAAGCCAAAGTTTCATCATGGTTGGTATGAGGAATTTGCCGATTACGGTAATCCAGAGGAGTGGCAAGAGAAGTTTAATAAGATGGAAAAAGGTAAGAATTAAAATACATAAATAGGTAAAAATACGCATATGCAAAAGCAAAAAGTGGCACTAGTGACCGGTGCGGGTCTTGGTATCGGCAAGGGCATCGCTTTGGCTTTAGCAAAAGAAGGATACGCTGTGGTAGTGAGTGATATTAATGAAGAATACGGTACACAGACAGCGACTGAAGTAGAGGCATTGGGAGTGAAAACTTTGTTTGTGAAGTGCGATGTTGCGGATGCTACCCAAGTAGCTAATCTTTTTACACAAGTGCAAGAATCTTTTGGACAATTGGATGTGCTCGTCAATAATGCGGGTATCTATCCGTTTGTTTCTTTTGTAGATATGGAAGAGTCCGACTGGGATCGAGTGATGAACGTGAATATGAAAGGGGTATTCTTTTGTACCAAAGAGGCGGTCAAGATAATGCCGGAGGGCGGAAGAATAGTAGATGTATCTTCTATTGCCTCAATACAGGGATTTACTGGCTTGGTGCACTACTGTGCTTCTAAGGGTGGAGTGAATGGTATGGTACGAGCTTTGGCTCTTGAGTTGGCGCCAAGAAAAATTACCATCAATGCTGTGGCGCCCGGTGCTATAGCCACACCAGGTGCTCAAATGCCTGAGGAGAATATGCAGCAAATTCTGGCGGGTATTCCTTTAGCGCGCATGGGTCAGCCGGAAGATATCGCTTATGCAGTCGTCTTTCTCGCTTCCGAGAAACCAAACTACATTACGGGTCAAGTACTGGTAGTAGATGGTGGCTGGACTATTCGATAAGAAAATACAAGAAAAGACATCAATTGAAGGTGTTTTTTCTATTGCCTCCTTGTATACTAAGGAGACATAAGCTCTTGTAACATATGCAAAAATGAGTTTTTTGAAACGGCAGTATTCATGGCAGGAGGGGTTATTTTTTCTTTTATTGACGACGTTACCGCTGTCTTTTTTGGGTGTTTTTGGTGCCTATGATAAGGCAATTTTGATAGTCATTGCTCTTATAGGGGTGGTGCCAATGTACTGGAGTGCACTTCAGGCTTTGCAAGCACGAAACTGGGCTTCTATGGATATGTTGGCTTCTGTAGCACTCACTTTTTCAATCATTGAGGGAGAGTGGTTTTCTGTAATTTTTATTGCTCTCATGTTGACTGCTGCTCGTATCTTAGAGACCTTAAGCGGAGAACGTACCAAAAAAAGTTTACAAGGACTCCTTAAATTGCGTCCAGAATTTGCCAAGGTAGAACGTGACGGTACATTGGAAACCATACCAGTAGAACAGGTACAAAAAGGCGATATTGTAGTAGTAGACGCTGGCGAGCGTATCTCTATTGATGGTCGCATAATTGCTGGACAAGCAGCCGTGGATGAATCTTCACTTACCGGGGAGTCGTTACCAGTCGACAAAAAGGCCGGTGATGTAGCCAGTAGCTCAACTCTACTTTTGTCTGGAAGTGTACATATAGCAACAGAAAATGTCGGAAAAGATACTTTAATCGAAAAAATTATTGCCCTTGTGCAATCTGCTGAAACCGAAAAGCCAGCCATTGAAACTTTGGGTCAAAAGTTTGGGAAAACCTACCTCCTGGTGACTTTTTTGGGATCGCTTCTTCTTTTGGCGGTGACTAAAAATGTTTCATTAGTGTTGGCGGTGGTCTTGGTGGTGTGTGCTGATGATATTGCTATTGCTATTCCACTTACGTACTTACGAGCTATTGGTTCAGCGGCTAAGAGAGGTATTGTCATCAAGGGAGGGCGGTATCTTGAGACATTAGGCAGAGTAGATACGATTATTTTTGATAAGACAGGGACACTGACTTTGGGAAAGCCACGAGTGATAAAAGTAGTGCCTGCGACTGGTACATCAGAAGAAGAAGTAGTACGTCTTGCCTCATTCGTAGCCTCTCGCTCTAGTCATCCACTCTCTAAGACTCTCGTTGCATACGCAAAGACACAGGCCATTGCTTTTACGACAGCAGAAAAAGGTGAAGTGGTTGCAGGTATGGGGGTGCGAGCTGAGAGTAGAGAGGGGCAGGTATTTTTTGGTCGTCGCAGTTTTCTTGAGGAGGCACATAAAACAGTGCCAGAGCTTTTACTAAACGAAGAGTCGCAGGCTTTAAAAAACGGATATACGGTTTCGTATCTACTGCAGGGTCAGGATGTATTGGGACTAGTAGTTTTTGGAGATACGATTCGAACGGAAGCAAAAGATGTGATAGCGGCATTACGACAGCTAGGGATTAAGAAAATGATTATGCTTTCTGGGGACAACGAAGAGGCTGCTCAAGCAGTGGCAAAAGAACTGAATCTCGATGGATATTATGGAGGACTTCTTCCGGAGGATAAGGTTGCTAAACTCAAACAGATACGAGAACAAGGAGTGGTGGCTATGGTGGGTGATGGTGTCAACGATGCCGCTGCCCTTGCTTTGGCGCATGTAGGCATTGCGATGGGTGGTTTGGGATCAGATGGGGCTATTGAATCGGCTAATATTGTCCTGATGCGTGATAATCTTGAGGCTATACCAGAAACCATTCAGCTCGCTCATACAGCAAGAAAAATCTCGATACAGGATTTTTATTTATGGGGCGGCACCAACATCGTCGGATTAGCACTTGTCTTTGGTGGTTTGATGGGACCATTAGGAGCAGCCGTGTATAATTTTATTTCTGATTTCTTGCCACTCATGAATGTTTTGAGAGCACGCATTACCAAGCAATAGAAATGTTTGATTGAGAAGTGGCGAAGAAGTATACTGATAAGTATGCGAGATGCTACAGTGAGAACTCTAAAAAATATCAAAACTTCTATCCCCATTTTAGTGGGGATTTTGATGTTACTGAGTTTGCTTGAGATGGTTTTTGACCAGTACTACACAAAGATTTTTACCGGCAACTGGCTCCTTGATCCTCTGGTAGGTACTTTGGTAGGGAGTATCTCTGTGGGTGTGCCTGTAGCAAGTTATGTCATAGGAGGTGAGCTCTTAAAGCAGGGTATAACCTTGATAGCTGTGACTGCTTTTGTATTTTCCTGGACTACGGTAGGAGTCATGTTGATGCCACTTGAAATGAAAACACTTGGAAAAAGATTTACTTTGGTGAGAAATGGTTTGAATTTTGTTTTTTCTATTGTTATCGCTATTTGTTTGTCGACTATCTTTAAATTTCTATAGGGTATGTTGAGATACTTACCAACACGAATGAAATTTTTGATTACCATGTGTTTGGCGTATGGGTTTGCCTTTGTGATTGTGCCCGAAAAATCAGAAGTAGCCTTCGGACACTTCTTGCACTCGTTGGTACAGATGCTACCAGTGCTCGTGTTTGTATTTTTGGTGATGTTTGTAGGATATCTATTTCTCAAGCCTGAGATGATACATGAATACCTCGGTAAGGATTCTGGTAGGAGAGGTTGGGTAGCTGCGTGTCTTGCATCAATATTTTTCTCTGGCCCCACTTATATTCTTTTCCCATACCTCAAGGAACTAAAGGCTCAAGGTATGCAAAACTCGCTGATTGCTGTTTTTCTCAACAATAGAAATGTCCAGCCAGCTTTTGTGCCGGTTATGATCTATTATTTTGGTATTCGTTTCGCCGTGGTATTTTCAGTACTAGCCCTTGCATACGCCCTTCTTTCGGGTGTATTGGTGGGTCATTTGGTTAAAGATGAGGCAGTGTAGCTATTTTGTAAGATATGAGGCTCATTTGAGTCATCAGAGAGAGAAGTCCATGGATACTAAGAATCTCGAAAAGCATTTTTTTCGCTTGTATGAAGAAGAGGCGGATGCTCTTTTCCGCTTTGTGTCTTTGCGTATTGCTGATAGAGAGCGGGCTTTGGATATAGTCCAGGAGAGCTATCTCCGTATATGGAAAGTCCTTTTAGATAAGGTCCCTGATAATACACGAGCCTACCTGTACAGGATTGCCAGAAACTTACTGATTGACGAGTATCGAGGGAAGAAAGAGCAGGTCTCTCTGGAAACGCTCGTAGAAGCAGGCTTTGATGTGAGAGAAAAAGAAGGAGTGCACAGTCATGAAAAACTTGATTTGGAAAAGGCATTAGTCGTCCTTGGACAATTGCCTGAGAAATACGCTGAGGCCCTGTGGCTTCGTTTGGTAGAGGAATGGCCTGTCAAGGAAATTGCAGTAAGTCTGGATGAGACTGAGAGTAATGTCTCTGTGCGTATCCATAGAGGACTCAAACTTTTTCGTGAAGCTATGAATGGTAAATAAGACAAACACGTATGATAGAAAATGAGAGAGAAACAACCGAAAAGGAGCATGAGCTGTTTGTCTCACTCAAGCAGACAGAGCTTAGGCGTGAAGAAAGAGAGCAAATGAAACGTTTTCTGACTAAAGAACTGCGATTACAAAAGTCATCTTTTGTAGAGAGTCTTCATAGCATGTGGAGAGTCTCGTATACTAAGCCCATTTTTGGTTTAGGTATATTTGTCCTTATGGCTCTGGTGGGAGTAGGGGTAGGCAAAGCCTCAGAGGAGGCGCTTCCAGGAGAGATGCTTTATGTTACTAAAACAGAACTGTATGAGCCAGCAGAGGAATTGTTTTCAAAGGTAGATATTTTAGAAACAAGTAAGGCATGTATTAAAAGGCGCCTAGATGAGGCAGAAATACTGAGTATCAAAGGAAAACTAGGGGAAGTAGAAAAAGCCCAGATTGAAGCGCTAATTGAAAAAGAGCTTACAATGCTGGAGACGAAGGGCAATGATGGGATCAGGGAGACGATTTTGAGTGAGCTCAGTAGTGGGTCAAAGTATTTCTCACTGATACTTGATAGTGAAAGAAGAATGCGGATTATTGTATTTCCGGTGCAAATGGAGACTGAAAATCAGCAAGGAGGAATATCTCATCAAGAAGAAAGTGAGGAAAAACAAGATGCTGAAGATGAGTCAGATGATAAAAAAGATAATCAGACACTACTTGATGTTAGGGGAGGTGAGTCTGAAGATGAGTCTGGTGAAAAATGGGACATAAGAGAGCATGAAGAGAAGGGCGAAGAGCATAAAGGTAGCCAGAGTATGAAGTCAAAAACTGAGGAAAAAAAGGAGGAATCAAATCGGTCAAACTCAGAAGTCGAAGCAGATGATGAAGATGAAGATGAAGAGGATGAGGATATAGACGAGGAGGAAGAAGAAAATGATGACCAATCAGGATCCTCAGGTTCTTCGGGGTCAGGTCATGGGAAAAACTAGTACACAAACTCACCAATCAGGTGAGTTTTTGTTTGAGTTGCAATCGTGTAAATACAAAAAAAGGAGTATAATAAAGGCGTCTAGTAAGCCTTAATAAAAGTTTATGAAAAGTCTGCACGTGCATAGCCACGAGGAAATGGTTGCCTCACTTGAAAATGAACAGTCCCTCAAAGAATACAAAGAAAGCGCTGATGGGCTCAAAATTCACTGGTTGCCCGGAATTCTTGGTACCCTTTTGGTCACACTTGGTAACCTGGTTTTTGGCGAGAAGCCAAGCTACGGTAAGTTTAAAGCGGTGGAAGTGATTGCGCGAATCCCATATCAGTCTTGGGAGGTGGCGAGCTACATGTTTCTTACTATGTTTTATTCAAATGAAAAAAAGGCTATCGAGTTGATTCACACTTCTCATTTTGGGAGAGCGGCTCAGGACAATGAAACTATGCACGTGATTGTCATTAGCCAGCTAGCAAGAAAGTATAAGCAGGATAGTATTTTGCGACACACATTTATTCCTCTGGCTTTTTCATTTTTCTACTTCGGCGCTTCTTTTCTTTTGTATATCATCAATCCAAAATACTCATTTGAATTAAATTACCTGTTTGAGAGCCATGCTTTTGATCAGTACTCTCGCTTTGTGTCTGAAAATGAGGCAGATTTGCGCTCTAAACCAGTGATGATTGAATTTTTGGAGCACTACGGTAGATTTCCAAAGAGTGAGTACGAACTCTTTGTGACCATCAGAAATGATGAGTTGATTCATCGTAATGCTTCAGCGCATGAGGTAGAGAAGTACGAACAAGGCAAGGCATAGAAAAATTTTGAGTATCTAATAAGATCTATAACAAAAAAGACTGTGTATGAAGATTGCATTTTTTGAGATTCAGGCATGGGAGAAAGAAAAAATTGAAGAGGTGTTTGCGGGTCAGGACCTGTTGTTTTTTGAGCATGCTTTTAAGAAAGAAGATATCGAAAGTGTCCGTGATTGTGATGTATTGTCAGTTTTTATTTATAGCTTTATTGATAGGGAATGCTTGGAGCTTTTGCCTCAATTAAAGCTTATTGCCACTCGTTCGACTGGGTACAATCACATAGACACGGAAGCGGCTGAAGAGAAGGGTGTGATTGTCTGTAATGTGCCAACCTATGGGGAGAATACAGTAGCAGAACATACCTTTGCTTTGATACTTTCACTTTCTCGCAATGTCCATCGATCACATGTACGTAGATTACGTAACAATTTTTCGATTGAGGGATTGAAAGGATTTGACCTCAAGGGCAAGACTATAGGTGTAGTCGGTACTGGTAGGATTGGGAGGCATGTAATAAAAATTGCTAAGGGGTTTGGAATGGAAGTGATTGCTCACGACCCGTTTCCTAATGAGGCACTGGCAGAAGAAGTTGAGTTTGAGTATACGACACTCACGGAGCTTCTCGGTAAATCAGATATCATCACGCTCCATGTGCCATATTTCAAGGACACTCATCATCTTATTAATACAGAAACCATTAAGAGTATTAAGCCAGGCGCTATTCTTATCAATACCGCCAGAGGGGAATTGGTTCAAAACGATGCCCTCCTGCAAGCACTTAATGATAAAATTTTGGCTGGCTGTGGCTTAGATGTCATAGAGGGTGAGGAGCTTATTCGTGAGGAAAAAGAACTACTCTATCGAGGTGATATTGATACTAAGAAAATGGAAGAACTTGTGAAAGATCATATTCTCCTAGGGAGAGAGGAAGTCGTCTACACCCCTCACATCGCTTTTTATTCCAAAGAAGCCCTAGAGCGCATACTAGCTACTACGATTGAGAATATCCACTGTTATGGAGAAGGGGTATGTCAGAACAAAGTTAAGATTAAATAACTTTCAAGTTGGAGGATGATACGTCGCGTATGATTGATACCTCGTCTACTTTGATGAGGTATTATTTTTTACAGAAGCTAATTTTTTGTCTTTTAATTTACAAATTTAGGCATACGGTGCGCATAAAATTATGAGGATACGCCCTCAAATGAGGAAGGTAATAGTCATTGCTTGGGCACTTAGTGCGCTAGGTGCTTTTTCGGCATACTTTTTTCACCAAGATTTTTTTGAACACTTTTTCCGCTGGGCGTTCCAGTATTCGTACTACCTGGGCGTATTATTATTTTTGATAGCGGTTTGTTTGCGAGGTTTTACTTTTATACCTGCGACACTTTTTATTATCGCCGGTTTCTTTTTCTTTAATCTACACAACCTTTTTACTTTGATAATGATTGGTGCTCTTGTATCGTCCACTTTAGTGTATCGGTTTGCTTGGTCTATGCATTTGGGGGAGAGTTTTCAATATAAACACAAAGAAAGTATTCATAAGATCAAGCGCCTACTAGACAAAAATGAACTTTTGATTATTATTCTTTTTAGTTTTTCTCCTTTTCTTCCAACAGATGTTATTTGTTATGTGTGTGGATCTCTCCATGTAAACTACAAAAAATTTATTTTTGGAATTTTTATTGGAGAGGGTATTGCTTCTGGACTCTATATTTATTTTGGTGCCTATATCAGTCAGTTTATCAGTACTTTTTAGGTGTGGTATACTTTTTACTGTAATTTAAAGAGAAAAAATATGACAAAGGGACAAAAAATAGGCGGATTTATAGGGGTAGTAGCACTCGCTATTGTAGGAGTAGTAGTTAAGATGTTTATGCTAGACTCAAGTGCTCCAATCGATCAAGCTACTGATAAAAAATCACCAATGCAGCCAGCTTCAGAAAAGAAGCAAGTTGAAGCTGTGACTGTCCCAGAAAATGGCAAAAAACTTTCTATCAACGGATCATATAAAAGTCCAGCTGGTGCTGAGCAGATAGGTTTTGTTGTAGTGGTAGACAAAGATGGTGTCGTGACGGGTGCAGAAGCTATTCCTATGGCTGAAAATGAAAAATCAGTGATGTTTCAGGGAAATTTTGCTAAGGCTTTCCCAGGGGTAGTGACTGGTAAGAAATTGAGTGATTTAGAAAAAATTGATCGTACCGGAGGTGCTTCTCTTACCACCGGTGCTTTCAATATAGCTCTAGCTTCACTAAAGGCAGATTTGTAATTGGTATAGAAAAATGGAAACATTGACCTTTGAAGCTCTAGGTACCCAATGGAATATTATTCTGGATGAGGGGGATTTTAGCCAAGAAATAGAAGGCTCAATTAGACGCTATGTGGAAGACTTTGAGCAGCGCTTTTCGCGCTTCTTACCTGATAGTGAAGTTAATAAATTTCGTAATGCTCTGCCTGGGAGGTACCCTATCTCGCTGGAGTTACGTATTATCCTGGAGCACGCAGTCAAGCTTAGAGAATTAACGGACGGTTGTTGTAATGTAGCCATAGGTAAGCTCCTTGAATTGGCAGGGTATGATCAGGAGTATTCATTTCGACCAAAAGAAGAGGCTCTGAGTCTCACTCTTTCTCACTGGGCAATAGAAGAAGATGAACTTATCCTAGATGGACCAGTGGCATTTGACTTAGGTGGGATTGCTAAGGGGTACTGTATTGACGGAGTCGCTCAGATTTTGAAGATGGCCCACTATAGGTATTTTCTCGTGGATGCGGGAGGTGATATGGCAGGTACCACTAAGAAAGATGGGAGTGGCTGGCGGGTGGCTCTAGAATGGCCAGGACAAAGTGAAAAAGCCTTCGGTATGATAGAACTTAAAAATCAAGGAGTTGCTTTTTCTGATGGTTTTCGTCGTCGCTGGCAGGACTGGCACCATATCATCGATCCCAAAAAACATAAGTCTGTGGAGGAAGTACTTTCATGCGTGGCTGTTGCTCCCACAGCTTTTGAGGCAGACTGCTCAACTTCGGGGTTGTTTCTTATTCCAGATGAAGAGAAGTACTATACTATCGGAAAGACTTTTCATTCTGAATATGTGGTCTTTAAAAATGATGGTACTCTAAGAGTGAGTCCTACGTGGCCAGGAGAATTTTTCTAAAAGTTAGTACAGGTATGCTTAAAAAAGCATTGTTGAATATGACCATTGAGTTTGGGCCTATCGTAGGCTTTTTGATTCTGGTCGAAAATACAGATTTTTTTGTGGCTACTGGTTGGTTTGTGGCTTTTACTATACTTTCTTTGCTGGTGGCTTTTGTCAAAAGAGGTTCCTTTGCACTCTTTCCCTTCATAGTAGCGGCCACAGTGATTATTTTTGGAACACTGACTATTTATTTCCAAGACCCTTTCTTTTTTATCTTTAAAGACACATTGTACAATTTTCTTTTTGGTGCAGCGATATATTTTTTCCTTAGCAAAAATATTATTTTGCTCAAAATTTTTTTTGGAGAAACCTTCGCTCTTTCAGATCAGGGATGGATTACTCTTTCTAAGCGCTGGGCAGTATTTTTTTTCCTCCTGGCCCTTTCCAACGAATGTGTGCGTCAGTTTATCACTCCAGAACAGTGGGCTGTGTATAAAATCTATAGCACTCTTGCCACGACAGTTTTTGGCTTGTATCAATTTACCCTTGTCAAAAAACATCGCTTACCAGAAGCTTCATTGTGGGGGCTTCACATGTAGTCTGTATGAAACAAAAAAATCTCTCAGTCAAAAATCCTCAGCTGATCCGTTTTACAATCGCTACATTTTCGGTGACAGTGCTATGGATAATAGTCTCGTATCTGTTTATTGGTTTTAAGAATCAGATTCTTTTCTTGGTAGGTATTCTCGGAGTGTACTTCATCCTAGCCTATCTTTTTTTGCCAAGGATTATTTATATACTTGTTCTTCTTTTTCATCGCTCAAGAATTCCTCGTTATACGCATGCACCAGACGGCGTACTGGCGGATCCGGTTAATATTATCCTTTTTGGGAATGAACAGTATTTACTCGAAGCTTTTGAAGAAGCGGGCTGGGATAAAGCCGATCCTATTA
>CAZYOT010000026.1:0-11681 GCA_964649305.1 uncultured Bdellovibrionales bacterium | reverse complement strand
CTCATCGATAGAAAATCTTTCAATAAATGCCCCTATTTTCATACGCCGTGGGTCGTCTTTGATCTTGTAGAGCACTCCCCCTTTACGCACGTTACGTTCTTCAATCAGTTTCTTTTCAAAGGCAATTGCTTCTTCCATGTCAGGGTTTTCTTTGGTGATACAGTACTTCCACTGCATATAGCGAAACTTGTAGACAAAGAATTTTTCACCATTTTCACCAATGCGTTTGTTTTTGTAGATAATCGGCCCACTACCATCCTCTATCTTAATCAAGAGAGCAGCCACAAGCATAATAGGGCTGACTAGTAGAGTCAGAATAGACCCAGCTACAATATCAAAAACACGCTTCAAAACCTTACCCCAACCATCCAGTGGCGTATGCTGATACTCAATCATCGGCTCACCGTAAAACACGCTCATATTGACCCGAGATGTCTGCATGCTGGTCGGTAAATGCTTATAGGTGATGTTGTTGATCTGACAGTAGTCAAACAATTTTTCAAGCTCCTCATCCGTCAAACTGGTATCTCCTACAATAATTTCATCCACACCTTTTTGGGCACGAATATCCTTGATATGACTCACACTCGCTACTTCAATTTGATCTACTACTTTGTACCCAAGACTCTTATTGCGTGAAAAGAGACGCTTCATGCGATTGAGTTTTTCGTTCTTACCAATCAAAAGCACGCGATGGACACCAATCCCTCTTGTAGCCAATAGCCACTTCTGCACCCGCTGCACAATTAGACGTGCTCCAGCAATATAAAGCACACTAAAACCCCAACCAAACAAAATCACAAAACGTGACGAAAACCATTCACGATTCAAGAAAATGACAATAATCAAAATAATCAAGGCCAAACCAGTGGCTTTACCCACACGATAAAACTCCGGCCAAAAACGCCGTGTCACCCGCATGGTATAGAGTCCTTCAAGCGCAAAAATAGCCAAACAAAACGGTGCTAAGTATACCACAGACCAAATATAGTCGTTATAGTTGAGGTTAAAGACACGAGAAACATACCCTTCGAAAAGAGGAAGGTTACGCAAAAAATAAGCAGTTGTTGCTGCCAAAAGAATCATTATAAAATCGAGAGGAACCTGTACCGTACTAAAGTAAACTTCTGATCGCTTCATCCCGTTAGAGTATAACTAATTATTATCTATGCTCTAGATTGAACATGAGCATCTAAATATACTGTAACCCTGAACCCTTATCCCTACTATACTCTAACGGGATAAATGATACCGCATGAGTTACTCTTGGTTATTTTTCTTTATCAAAACAGATCTATAAGCCGGATTCTGTCACCATACGGACATACACGGACTCAAACCAGACCTACACAGAAAAAGTCCGTATGAGTTAGTTCATAGTCAGCATAAGTCCGTGTCATAGCACGACCTTGCACTCAAGTAAGGATTTAGCCGTTTCACCTCTTACGTTGCCGTAAAAGTTTATCCCCAGATATAACTCCTGGGATACTCATTGCTTTCGCTCCGAGCGTCACTGTTCGCACCTCATATGTCACCATAGATGGGAATTACCCACTACCCGTCTCTGCTTACGCAGAGTAAGTGTCCGGACTTTCCTCACCACCACACGGACCTATACAGACGAGAACTGACCCCCTACAGACTAAGAAGTTTTTGGCTTCTCGTCGGCATAAAGTCTGTGTTTAGTCAGTATAAGTCCGCACAGTGGCGTAGCCATCCGATCTGTTTTGATAAAGAACGATAACCGTATTATTATAGCAAAAAAATGCTATCGAGTCAACCCCGCACCATTGCCTTAGTATTTTCCCTTCGGAGACACTTATTTGCTTTTCCGACTTCGTCTTACACCTTTATTTCAAAATGCTACTGCATCTAAAATGGTGCAAGGGCACGGTACTAAGCCTACACCTTCTGCTTGGCTCCAATAGTCACTTTTTCCCCCTCCTTAAGGCCAGTTTTGATCTCTACTTCTCCCCCGTCTCCTTCCAATCCTGTCGTTACTTCTCGCTTCTCAGTCGTATTGTCTTCCTTGAGTACATTGACGAAATACCTATCTCCATCACGCTCCAAGGCACGATATGAAACAATGAGTACATTACTACTCTTGGCTGACTCTATATCTACATTAGCAGTCATACCATCTCGCAAACGCTCATCTACTGTATCGAGTGCAAAAGTGACCTTGTAGGAAACGACTGCATCTACAGTAGTAGCACCGGTATCAATTTTAGTTATCACTGCTCCAAATTCCTCATCCTGACGCAAGGCATCAAAAGTGACTTTTCCTCTCATGCCAAGCTTGAGATTGACAATATCTGACTCAGGGATACGAGCTTCTACCTGAAGAGCGCTGTCACTTGCTATACGCATCATTGTTTTTCCAGCCGTACCTGTTTCGCCTGCGCGTGCCTCAATGTTGGTAATCATGCCTGTATAAGGTGCTCTGAGCACAGCATGTATGCTAGCTGACCGTGCGGTACCAAGAGAAGCTCTCGCTTGCTCGGTAGCAAGCTTGGTAGCTTCACGTTGTTCTGGTTTCAAGCTATCCCAATTACGTCTGGCTAGAGTTTCATTTTGGATAGCTGTTTCCAGCGCCACCTGCGCTTCATGAATCTGAGCATTGACCGTTGGAGAATCAAGTGTAGCGAGCACATCACCCTTTTTCACCATCTCTCCATCAGTCACAAACACTTTGGTAATTGTGCCGACTTGCTGAAAAGAAAGATCAGCATAGCCCGTCGGCACTACATCACCCGTCACAGAAATAGTCTCCGCTACATCTCCCATACGCACGGTTTCTGATTCAGGCACGACTACTTTTGGCTTGAAGAAATAATACAAACTCCCTCCAATTACTCCGAGGATGATAAGCCAGATAAGATACTTTTTAAATCGTTTCATAATTAGAGTAGTGTTTGTTTGCTAGCTGCTTCGTCCATCGCCTTATTAGCCATAGCATCCGCTACTGTGTTTTGTTCACGATACACATGGGTAAAAGTTACCTTGGCAAAATCGTGCGTGAGATTCCACACTTCAAAACACAATTTTTGGATATGTTCTTTTTCTACCTTGTATTGATGGGTAAGTTGCTTCATGGCAAGTTCACTATCCATCCGACACTCTACCTCTATTGTCTTAGCCTTGGCCTTACCTACAAGTGACTTAATCTTTTTGAGACCAGAGACAATCGCCATATACTCAGCTTCGTTGTTGGTCTTGACTCCAAGAAATTCTCCATACTGTTTGTCAAGCGTTTCTATATATACACCCAAAGCAGCTGGTCCAGGGTTCCCCCGAGAACCTCCATCACTATACATTACTATTGTCTCCATAACCCAGCACTACAATTTTGAATTAATCTCTCTCACCTCACTCATGAACTCTTTCAATCTTTTTGACAAGAATATTCTTCCGCCAGATTTCTTAAAATAATTTTCTCTTCTCAAAGCATCTTTCTGATTTGTGCATGCCTCAAGATAAACAAGTTCGAAAGGAAAGCGGAGTCTCGTAGATTTTACTTTCCCTTGCATATGTTCCTGGAGCCTTCTGTTTATATCCTGAGTATAACCAATGTAAAAGCTTCCTTCCTTAGAACTTCTCAGTACGTAGGTCCAAAAAAGGCTCCTTTTCAAAATCGTAGTGCTGGACATGTGTTTTTAGCCTACTATTTCCTCCTTAGAATAGCATAATTCCACGCTTTTTCCGAATAAAAAAAGAAAAACGGCCAAAGCCGCAGAATGGAGTTTTTATAAAAAGTGTTTCCCCTGGTAGAACACTTCGAAGCACTGTTCGAAATGTCCTACCAGAAAGAGATTGAGCGGGTCATAGACCCTTAAGACCCGAGATGGGCCGGTAGCGTCAGACGATTGACTTGGTCGACGGCCGCGCCAGGCCGAGCGCCAGAGCCTGCGGCGACGTGGTGGTGTGGAGCACCGCATAGGTCAGCCGTGGTGCCAACGCAGCAGCACGATCGATAGCGATAATGTCAGCAGCCAGTACGACTTCAGCCTTGGCAACAACGATAGAACCGTCCGACTTATCCCAGTCAGCCGCCACCGAAGTAGACTTGGCACTGGCGGAGCTCGCCAATGCAAGTGCTGCAGTAGCTGCTGCAGCAATCAGAACGATTTTCCTCATGATGAGGGTATCCTTTCTTCCGTTTATGACATACCGGGGATCGGCTGTCTCCTCCACTATACTCCTCCTCTATCACACCTACAACCAAATTATCCACCAGTCTGTATATCCACCACCTTGAGCTGGAGCGCAGTATTCCCATTCCAAGTATTTTCATCTAACGTAAATGCGATATCTATTTCCTGACCTACTAATAGATCTCCGTATTTCTCCCCAAGATTAAAAGCAATAGCATCTAAAACCTTGCCTCCATTCTTACCTTTGATACGAAGTTTTAAGTGCTTCTCACCGGCCCCTACAAAACGTACATCATCAAGCACTACTTTCTCTAGTCCAAATACAGGCTCTAGATTACCCTCACCAAAAGGTGCGAATTTGAGTAAATCACGATACAGAGCTGGACTCAAATGCTCAAGTGTTACTGGCATATCGAGCATCAAGAGCGAATCCGTATCTACAGTCGCGAGCTTGGCCTCGGCTAGAGCATTGAAACGTTCATAAAAAGTATCAAGGTGATCATTGTGAATAGTCATACCAGCCGCCGCAGCGTGCCCACCATACTTCACCAAAATATCACTACATTCTTCAAGAGCTTCTATGACATTAAACTCTGGGACACTCCGAAATGAACCCCTCGACTCAGTCTCGCCCTTAGTGAGAATACACGCTGGCTTCCGAAGCTCATTGGCTATGCGTCCGGCAATCAGTCCAACTATTCCGTAAGGATAATCCTCATGGGCAGCAAAAATAAATTTCTTATCGAGAAATTTTTCTTCTGCCAACTTCTTCACCGCATCAGCTGTAGTAGTACTAATTTTACGACGCTCAGTATTGTGCTTCTCAAGCTCTACCGAGAGTGGCTTAGCGCTATCCAAAGACTTACTCATAAGCAAATCATGGGCAAGCATGCCATGAGCCATGCGTGAAGCAGCATTGATACGTGGCGCAATCTGAAAGCCAATATCTCGAGCGGTTGGTGGCATACCCTCTCCAAAAGGTAACCTCCCAGTCTCTATCATGGCTTGAAAACCTGCCCGCCTCGTCTTGGAGAGCACAATGAGCCCGTACTTTACCAACACTCGATTCTCACCGATAAGCGGCATGACATCAGCTACTGTACCAGTGGCTACTACATCCAAAAGCCACTTGAGCTGATCACTCCCCTCTGGCTTGAGATGAAGGAAAAGAGCCTGCACCACCTTAAAAGTCGTGCCTGCACCACAAAGCTCACGAAATGGATAGGTCTCACCTGGAAGCTTGGGGTTGATAATAGCATACGCTTCTGGTAGCACTTCTGGCACATGATGATGATCTATCACTATCACCTCCATGCCGAGTGTATTGGCCAAGGCAATTTCTTCATGGTTCATCATACCGCAATCAAGCGTGACTACAAGACTCGCCCCTTTTTCTTTAAAAAATTCCACTGCTTTGGAATTGAGGCCATGGCCCTCTGAAAGTTTCTCCGGGATATACACCTCCGAATCAATCCCAAGCTCCAGCATGGCCTCACGCATCAATACCGATGAAGTCACACCATCAGCATCAAAATCTCCAAAGATTCCCAGCTTTTCTTTTTTCTCAAGTGCCTGACCGAATCGCTCCACCACACGCTTCATCTGACTAAAAAGAAAAGGATCGTGTGTATCGCGATCATAGTCCGGCATCAAAAACTCCTTACGTTCCTCCTCGCCCAAAAGCCCACGCTCCTGAAGAAGCGCTTCGATAATAGGATGATAGGTAGAGTCCTTGGACTCGGGGAGAATAGTTTGTTTGTACTGCCAACGCATGGGACGAGGTGTTAGGTAGTAGGTGTTAGGTGTTAGGATAAATACCAAAATCCACAGTTTCTCTAGTATACCTCAAAAAGGAAAAAGGGGTTCTAAACCCCTTCTTTCTTCAACTCTTCAAGTGCCTTCTTGGCTGCTTTCGAGAGTTTCTTCGGTACCGCTATACTTACCGTCACCAAGTGGTCTCCGCGGCCGCGACCATGAATATTGGGTACACCTTTGCCACGAATACGGAAAACTTCTCCTGGCTGTGTACCTGCTGGAATCTTAATGGTCATCTGTCCATCAACTGTTTCGAGTGACACACTGGCCCCAAGTGCCATATCAGCAAAACTCAATTTTTCTTCAGAGAGTATCTGCTCTCCACGGCGCACGAGACGGGCATGTTTTTTGATAAACACCTCCACTATCAAATCCCCAGGCGAAGCACCATACTCACCGGCATGCCCCTTACCCTGAAGCGAAAGCGCCTGGCCAGTATCAATACCTGCCGGAATATCAAGCGTGATATTTTCTTCTTCCTGCACGCGTCCATGACCATGACAAACATGACAGTTCTTACTGTGCTTCTTGCCCTTTCCATGACAGCTATCACAAGTCACTACCTGCTGAAAAGCTCCGAGTACAGTCTGCATCATTTTGCGCACCTGACCATTGCCATTACATGTAGTACAAGTTTCTTCTTTACTCCCTGGCTCACCACCCTTACCATCACACGTTTTACAAGTCACATACTTACGCAAACGAATATCCTTCTTGGTACCACTAATCATTTCCTCAAACGAAATCTCTACCTCTACCTGAATATCCTGGCCCCGTCCACTAGAGCGTCGTGAGCGTCCTCCACCAAACATTTCTCCAAACAAATCTTCAAAACCTCCCCCGCCAAAGTCAAAGCCACTCTGACTACCAAAGCCACTAAAATCAAAACCACCAAAACCGCCTCCCTGAGGTCCTCCGCCTTGCTGACCACTAAAAGTCTGGCCAAAGTTATCGTACTGATTGCGTTTTTTTTCGTCAGAGAGGACTTGATAGGCTTCGTTGATTTCCTTAAATTTAGCTTCGTCTCCCGTGCCCTTATCTGGATGGTATTTGTGGGCTAGTTTACGGAAAGCTTTTTTGATTTCGTCTTGGGAAGCACCTTTGGCTACACCAAGAGTTTCATAGTAGTTGTTTGTCATACCCGGTTAGTACAATTACAAATAATACCTATATAAAAAATTATACAAAACTTCAAACTTCACTCGACAGCAAATTATAGCCCATTAAGAAGCAATATCAAGACCTCGTCTTTGTAATTGTCCTACCGGGCATAGTTTTCTTAGCTATCAATAATTTCGTATTTTTGAGTATAGCCGAAAATACAAAAATTAGCAATCCCTATCATAGAGTGCTAATTCCTCTTATACTACCTGTAATTCCTCTACCTCATCAAGATGCTCTTTGATGACTATTTGGCGGGTCTTGAGCAAATACAAGAACACAACATAGCCCACCAGAAGCCAAATATATGATAGTACACTCCCTAACGATACAAGAGCCAAAAACAGCACGACGGTAATAGCTGTAGGCACCACATCCGGTGAAACCTTACTCACCTGATCGGTCCCATCGAGCGTGTTAATAATTCTCCTTTGGAGAATTTGAGCCACGACTGCATTCGTAGGTTCATCCCCTTTGATTTCTCCTCCTACCAAATACGCAAAATGCTTATGACCATTTTCTAAATAGTATGTCCTGGCTGCTTCTGAGTTGCGTACATCAGCAAATGTCAGTCCGGCATTCTTGAGACCCTGCTCAATACCAGGAGCCAAAGTCACCTCAAGCGAAAAGAGTGATTCTTCGGTATTGGCCGGCTCTGTCTTTTTTTCTTCTACGAGGCCCATGAGATAGCCATCTACCGTAAGCTCGTTTGGTTTGACCGCCGAGAGCACTGGTTGCTTCATAGAGACAAGTTTGAGGAGTACTGTGGCTGAGCCCTCACCCAAGCGAAGCTTCGGCACCAGTTCTTCCCAAGAAGCATTGCGTATCAGTCCATAATACGCCACTGAAATAGAAAGAGACAACGCCACCACAAAATAGAATTTACCTGCTTGATTGATACGAAAAAATTGAAAGTGAATTCTTTCTTTTTCTTCTTTGCGAATGGCATAGATTGCCAAAAGTGTCAGTAAGCTACTCCCTACTACTGCCCCGACCAAAGAGACGCTCTGGACAAAAATGAGCACTGGCAAAAAAGGTACTGTAGCACCAAGCCACTGCTCATAGCGCTTATGCCACAAAAGCACTCCTAAGAAAAAAGAGACACAGGCAAAAGAAAAACCAAGCAACAAAGAAAGAGTCACGCTCCCTACACCCGAAAGCGTACCATGAAAAAGTACATACCAACCAAAAAATGAAAATGTAAACAATAAAAGAATAGAAGCTATCCCTATACGCTCACTAAAAAAACTTGCCTTCGTATTGGTCATACTCTACAGTCCGTGGATACGACGATTCTCTACGTGTTCTTCGAATGTCTTGGCAAAATACATTTCTTTGGTCTCCAAGTTATTCAAGAAATAGTAGTATGGATTTGGTGTTGGATTGATAGCAGCCTTGATGGAGATAATACTCGGGTTACTGATTGGTCCTGGTGGCAAACCAGCATACTTATACGTATTGTACGGTGAGTCTGTCTCGATATCCTTGAGTGTCGGTTGCTCTTTGAGAGAACCGAGTACATAATTGACTGTCGCATCGCTCTGAAATGGCTGTCCCGCTTTTAAGCGCTTCCAAAAAATATCAGCAATAATCTTACGATCCTCTTCGAGACGCCCCTCTTCTTCTACGATACTGGCAAGCGTAATCACATCAAAAAGACTTCTGCCCTGAGACTCTGCACTCGTGCGCAGTTCTGCGGTCAGACGCTTATTGAAATTACCAAGCATAGTATCAATAATTTCTTCTGCGCTCACATCTGCCCGAAAACGATAGGTATCGGGGAAAAGGAAGCCCTCGAGCGTGGCCTTAGCTGGGGCATCTTTGAAGAATTCATATTTGACTCGCCATTGTGGATCTGGCTTGGAAGCTAGGGTCAAAAACTCTTCTCCTGGCAAATTATTTTTCGTAAGACGTTCAGCCATCATAGTCATGGTCCACCCTTCAGGAAAAGTCACTTTGACATCTGTCGATACCACCTTACCCGTAGTAAAAAGCCCGAGAATCTCTTCGATACTCTGGTTACCAGAAAGTTCATAATCTCCAGCAATAAGCTTGTGTGAAAGTCTCTTGGTAGCGACTGCCCAATCAAAAGCGTACTCTGACGCTATGATATTTTTTTCTTCTAGAGCACTGCCAAGAGCCATTACTCCTACGCCTGGCGCTACGGTAAATGTCTGCACTGCCTTATTGCTTCCGGTAGCATGTGATACCTGGTACTCCAAGCGCATGGTAAACCCTACCACAAATACCGTTATCGCAAACGCGCTTAAAAGAAAATACTTCATACTTTAGAGTCCTATAATAGAAACAATTACGTCTCGTTTGCGTGCACCATCAAACTCTACAGCAAACACGTTTTGAATATTAGAAAGCATCATCTTGCCTCGCTCAATAGGAATTGTCTCACTGTTACCCAACAGAAGTGACTTGCAGTGAGAATGACCATTGCTGCGACCGTCTGAAGTAGACTCACGGCGAAGTTCGAAAAGGTCATGACTATACTGCCCATCTACTGGCACAAGCTTATAGAAAGTACGCATAAAATCCTGAAGGAGCATGGGTTCATTGTGATTGATGGCTACTCCCATGGTGGTATGAGCCACATACACAGTCACCTGACCTTCGCGCACTCCAGAGCGCTCTATCACCTCTTGTACTTTATCGGTGATATCGATGAATTCAAATTGTGTTTTACTTTCAAGATCTATCCGCTCCTTATAGATTTTCATGACTTTTTGTATTTAACGCTTTTGTTTTATTTGCTTTACACAGAAGCTATAGCCTCTGCCAAAGTTTCCTTGGACTGTACACCCACAAACTCCTTGACCACTTGCCCACCTTTGAATATCTTAATACTCGGGATAGACATAATTCCGTACTCTGTAGCCACTGCTTGGTTTTCGTCTACATTCATCTTGCCAATCTTGATGGTAGTCACTTCAGTGGCCAACTCTTCTACGATTGGTCCCAAAATACGACACGGTCCACACCAAGGAGCCCAAAAATCTACCAATACAGGTACATCGCTCTTCAGTACTTCTACTTCAAAAGTAGCGTCAGTAAATTCCATTGCCATAATTTTATCGAGAAATATTATAGAGCAAGTATACGCAGCACTACGAATTTGAGCAAGGGTAATGAACCCAATATCGGAACCTGCCCCTATCAGCACAGTAGCAATGTTGCTATCCATAATTTTATTGTCGTAGCACAACTCCAAATCGTAGTGCTGGGTATACCAAAAAAAGACTCCTTTGTGGAGTCTTTTTTACGTACTTAGAAGCCGGACTTCCAAGTTATCCCTTATTTACGAAGAACCGCTAAGAAAGCACTCGATGGGATAGAGACCTTGCCCAAGTCACGCATCTTTTTCTTACCCTTCTTTTGTTTCTCCAAAAGCTTCTTTTTACGAGAAAAGTCTCCACCATAGAGCTTGCTGGTCACATCCTTACGAAAAGCCGCCACGGTCTCGCGAGCCATGATCTTGCCACCAATGACCGCTTGAATAGCAATCGCGAAGTTTTGTCGTGGAATGACATCTTTGAGCTTCTCTACTGTCCGCTTACCTTCTTGCGTAGCGAGGTTCTTAGGTACCATCCGGGAAAAGGCATCTACTCGGTCACCAGCTACTAAGATATCAAGCTTCACCACATCACTTTCACGATACCCGATGAGTTCATAGTTCATGGAAGCATAGCCCGAAGAAACACTCTTCAAGTCATCATGGAAATTCACAATCACATCCATCAGTGGTGCTTCAAAGGTCAGATACACTCGCCCAGCATCTATGTACTCTGTGTTCTTGTAGATAGCTCGGATACTCTGAGTTAGACTCATGACATTTCCCAGATACTCACTCGGCACTACTAAGGACAGTGTTACATACGGCTCATAAATTTTCTCTACCGTAGCCAGATCAGGCATATCAGTCGGAGCATAGAGAGATACCCTCTCTTCTCTATCACGCATTTTGAGTTCATAGACTACTGAAGGAGTAGTGATAGTAGGCTCAATATTAAACTCTCGCTCAAGACGAGCCTGGATAATCTCTAGATGGAGGAGTCCTAAGAACCCACAACGAAACCCGCGTCCGAGAGCTTGGTTGCTTTCTGGTTCAAATTCAAAAGCAGCATCATTGAGCTTCAGTTTATCCAAAGCATCGCGCATGAACGTATATTCGTCTCCATCGAGCGGATAGAAACTCGCATAGACTGTCGGCTTGATTTCACGGTAGCCCGGGAGTGCCTCGATAGCAGCAGAAATTTTCGGGTCACTGGTTTTGGTAGTAATCGTATCTCCTACTACTTTTGCTGCTTATTTACAAACAGTATTACAGGGCTTAAAAGCTTTACAAATAGAAGAGTCAGCTAAAGAGATTCGTTCTAATGTAGAAAAATTACAAAAACATATGGCCGCCTATGAGGAATATCATAAGAAAACATATAATCACAATATCACAATCAACCACAGTGTAAGTAATATATTTACAGTTATTTACACTATAATATAACACAGTTTATAGATAAAATATATATAATAATGATATCTATT
>CAZYOT010000025.1:6777-11775 GCA_964649305.1 uncultured Bdellovibrionales bacterium | reverse complement strand
GAATAACGACGAACGCGACGATAACGAGCACACGGTAATCATCACCCAGAAGGTAGAAAGAATGAAGGCAACACAGAACATCGAGAGAGCGGCCGTCCATTCATCATTGAAGTGATATAGCGAGAGAAAAAGCACGATGATAAACGAAAGACAGCCCAAGAAAAATTTGGCGTAGCCTGGCAGGCGTGTCTTTCTCAAAATATCAAAAGTGGCCTTGTCATCATTTGCTCCACAGGCAGTCACAGCCTGGTGCCGCCTGATGACTTCCACTGAGAGGCCGCCGGCAACGATGCTGTGAAATAGGCTGATATTCGTGGAAATACTTATGACCAAATCAGCATCAGCATGATTGAAATGAAGATTTGGAAAATATTGGTGCAGTCCATACGAGAGAACCACTGCTAGACAGGCTACTGCTAGAGACTGTACCACGAGCCAAGCATGTTTTCTGACAGAATTTCTGTCGCCTATTTCGATACCTACAGCCTTAAAATCTACACGACTCATCTTTCTCACCCTTTGTTTTTAAATAGCCAAACTTGGAATATTTCTATCACTAATTTAGCTTTTTGTCAATAGTAACAATATGAAAAGAGCGCCCGCATTGCTGTAGACGCTCATTTTCAAACGTTGTTGAATCCTCCTTATAGATAGCACCTGTAAAGATGCGTGGCCTGCGGGTGATCATCTCGAGCTATGGCCATAAGTTCAAATCCTGACTTGGGACAAAAACTACTTGTCCCGGGTTTACGTGGCTTACTGGTGAGTTCCAGGTATTCGCAGCCACGTTCTCGTCCGAGTCTAATCGCCTCATCCAAAATGGTGTCGCCGAGTTTCATCTTGCGATAGCGATCATCTACCACGAGATCAATTACGTGACCAAAACATACAGTACTCGCCCGTATCAGTGCCACAGAGGCAGTCGCCAAAAGGTTGGTTCCCTGTGTGACAAAGATAAAGTGAAAGTTATTTCCGACGAGCTGTGGTAGGTTTTTGGCCGGTACACGATCAGTTAATTGCTGGTAGAGATTGATAAGTTGATGAAAAAAAGATTCTTGTTCTCGAGCTTTTTCTCGTGTATCAACAATCCGCAAAAAGGCTGCTTCGTGACCAAAATCTTGACCTTCAATTCTACGCATCATGTCTCCGTCTCCCTTAGCTAAACGCAGATTATTTTTAGCATTTTGCCTTTTATTCGTCAATTTAACGGACTTGAGTCATTCTTGACGACACTGCCTTTTCTCGCTAGGGTAGGGGCACGTTCTTTTATTTCCCAAGGGGGGTATATGACATGTACATCATCGTCCATACCATAGGCTATATTATTTGGGCATATATCATACATTTAGCTGTGCGCATTATTAGCCCATATATTGGACTAAAGCATGATCTGCTCAATAAAATGAGTTGGCTTGAGATAGTTCTTTGGTGGGCTATTATCGGCACCACTTACTACCATTTCTTTTTGGAAGGATAACTACGCCATGACTGATGCAGCCATTCTTGATGCTGTACGCTTTGCGGGGGAGCAAAGCGAACACAATCCTTTTGCTACACCAGAAGAAATTGCTCTTGTTTTGGGTGTGGCAACCAGTGTAATCCTGGAAAGATTGCGGGAGATGGCTGCTTGCGGCCTATTGTCACTCAATTTTGTCTGGCATAACACGACTGATATCAAGCTCCCCAATATCCAGCATCCCACAGTGGGTTATGACAAAAGTCGGCCACTTTTCCGAGCTCTCTAAATCCCTAAACTCAAACATATAAGGAGAGATACTGTGCCACGCTCACTCTGTCAATTTGTTTTCGATGCTATCGAAGGTGCAATTACCTTGTTGCGGGCAATTTCTCTTTTCGTACTCAGCGAGAAACAATACAACCGCCTCTTTCCGGATGATACATTCTTTGATGAATTGTTTCCGGACTGGCACCAATACTAGATATGGCGACAACCATCGCCACCATCTATGATGACCACGCTCCCCGGAGCCTGGTCATCTTTTTTATACAATTGATATTGACGTTACTGACTATTCCTGATATACTTGTGACTCGTTCTTATGTCAATTTTTGAGAAAAATGGGAGTAGAGCATGCCGCCTCAACAGAACACCCTTATACTAGCAGTCAATAACGACAGCTTGATTGTCCCTGGTATTCGGCCAGTAGATAGTCGATCAAGTGATGAAGACATCATGGCTGCTATCGATCTTGCCGGTAGCTATCTTGCTGCTGTTCGGCCACCTCATCGAGAATGGGACTGGCGTGAATGCTGTGAAATACCAGAGTTTACCTGTCATATCCGCAAGTTTGCCTATGTGCAGGCTTTTGACATCAGTGATGATATACAAATGCCTCAGCGCTTGAAGCAAATGATTCGGGAGGGGAAACTTTCTGGCAATCTTGCTACCGGTACCCATGTCCGTGTCCGGCGCAAACTTGCAAACCCTGCAGATGACTACCGCCCTCTCAACTAGCCCAACCTGAACTCAGGTGTATCCGCCGAAAAATTGCTCCAGATGACCTCGCTTACGCTTAAGCTGGGTCATCTTTTTTATACTTGATAACTCTCGCAAAAGAGAGTACAGTCTAAGCACAATAGAAAATAGTGTTTGAGAGAGGAAATGCCCATGCTGTATCCATTTACAGTTGCCTTAGCGCTTTGGAACTCCATTGTACTTCTTGTCGGCAGCATTTTTACCACACCTACCATGGCTTTAACCATTGGTAATGCCTGGCTTTTTCTTGGCTTTGTGCTTGGAATAATCCTCGGCAAAGCTATGAAGCGTCACCGTATCCGACAGGAAAAGGCTGTACGCTACCATAGCCAATTTCGCCGCAAACCATGCCTTCTCTATGTCTGAGGCATTCCGGTCCACCCACGCCTTCTGAGCTGTCTGTATCAACAAATACTGGCAGCTCACTTTTTTTCTGAAACTCACAAGCTATCTATGCTAGAATACAAACATATGCAAGATATACCAGACCATGCAGAAATAGTGTTTCAGGGTGTGCGCTGTACTATCTATCACTGGAATCAAGTGATGTATGATGGCACTACGCGTGTATTTGAGGCGGTCACTCGTCCACCAGCGGCTACTATCATAGCTACTGTAGATGGTAAAATCGCCTTTCAAAGACAGACTCAGCCTCACCGGGATGAGCATTTTCTCTGTTTACCTGGAGGCTGGGCTGATGTAGTCGGAGAAGCTATAGAAGAGACAGCTAAAAGAGAACTTCTCGAGGAGACCGGACTTGTGAGTGATGACTGGGAACTCTGGAAAGTAGCAGGGGTACGAGGCTTTGTCTATTGGGAGAACTATATATTTATTGCTCGTAACTGTACCCAGACAGGTGAGATACGGCTTGATGGTGGAGAGCAAATAGAAAATGGCCTCGTGACACTTGATGAATTTTTGAGTTTGGTAGACCATCCTCAGTTTCGCCATCGTGATCTTATCCAGGACCTCTACCAAATTCGTGATGATGCAGAGAAAAAAGAAGCTTTCCAAAAACTCCTTGGTATCGCATAGTCTATGACCGAAGAAAAAAAATCACTTTCACAAGCAACTATCAAAGTCTGTATCCACAAAGATTGCTGTCTCCGTGGGAGTGAAGATGTCTACAATAATCTCAAAGAAGGTCTCAGTCGAGAAGAGGCGCTTGTACTCAAGGTAGATACATGTTTTAGTTTTTGCGAAGAAGGACCCAATATCGCTCTCAATGACAATATTCTCAAAGGTGTCCGCCCATTTACAGCAGTAGAGCAGGTCCGAGCTGAACTTGAAAATCCCTCTTGCAAGGCCGATGGTCTCGGCTCTCGCTCACTCAATGAACTCGATGATGTCCTTGACACTATCGAGAATTTGTAGAGAATAGAGTAGCTATACAGTTCCAGGTCTTAGTATCAAAAAAGGGGATACTTCATGCCGCAGTTTGAAAATCCTACTCGCGGGGACGTGATTATGTGGATGCTCGTCCTCATTTTTGCCTTCATTATAGAGTCTTTCTGATTCTCTCGCCTATTCTTGGAATCATCATCTTTATGATGCTTCTTTCGGCTCTGGGCAAAGAAATGAGCACACAAGCTGAAACCGACGACTCGTAGACTTCTTGCCTTCATGGCGCTACTCATACCCTTCTCTAGCAGCGCTGGAGGAGGGGTTTTTCTTGCCTAATAGGACTACTTTGTGCTAATTTTACCTGTCATATGATTATGTACAAGAAACCCTCACTAGAAGAAATACGAGCCTCTTTACGCTCTACAGGTACTGCTATCCAAACCAAATGGCAGGCTTTTCAGTGTCAAGAGCATTCCCGTAATGAGTGGCTGCTCATTTTTGCTCTGGCGTGTATTGTCGGAATGGCTGGCAAAACTATTGCTATCAAGACATTCACTATCGGCTATGAAGACTACCTCATCTCAAAAACTACTGTACCATCGGTAGCTTTAGAAAAACCCGTTGTCACCAAAGGTCCAATTTGTGAAGAATAACTCTATCTCTATGGAAGAAACATCACTTACCAAAAATAAGCAGCGCGAGCAAAACCTCATGGCACTCTCTATTGTCTTAGGAGGTCTGTTTGTAGGTAGTCTCTTTGTAGACTTTGTACAACTTCTCACAGGGAGCGGTTTCTCACAACATGTACTTAAGAATACCTCTGTCTTAGAGTCCAATGGCAAGACTTGGGTAGCCTACACAGAACCAAAAGTGACCCTTGAGGTAATCAATGACAAGGACTGTCTTACCTGCAACGCCGAAGAAGCCACTACCTGGATCAAGCGACTGGTTCCTACTGCTACTATTGTACCTATTGAAAGTGATAGCGAAATAGGGATGAAACGAGCCAAGAATTTCAATCTTCAGGTTTTGCCGGCCTTTATCTTCGACGAAAAAATCCAGGAGACTGGTTTTTACAAGGAGACAAAAGACTTATTTGTACCAGCTAATAAGCACTTTTCATTTGCAATGAGTAAAATTGGATTTACAGGAGGGAA
>CAZYOT010000025.1:3371-6767 GCA_964649305.1 uncultured Bdellovibrionales bacterium | reverse complement strand
AGGGAAATTCCTTAATCCTCCTACCACCGAAACCAACGATATAATCCTTGGTAACCCAGATGCACCAGTCAAAATAGTGCTCTACACAGACTTTGAATGTCAGTATTGCCAAGACTTCCATGCTCACCTCAAAGAAGCACTTAGCGAATATGGAGATAAGCTCAGTGTCACTTATCGTCACTTGCCTCTTTCATTTCACAAACAGGCTCCACTAGCCGCTCTGGCGTCACAGTGTGCCCATGCCCAAAATAAATTCCCTGTGTACGGTGATATGCTATTTTCAGAGCAAGGGACCTGGAGTAAAACCCTGGGGACTGCTTGGTTTAGTGATGCCGCTCGCAAGCTGGGACTCAACACCAAGGAATGCAATGCTTGCATGACTGAGAAGAAATTTGCCGAAAAAATTGCCAACGACACCTTCTCTGCTCAAGAGTTTGGTATCACCGGTACACCAAGTGCATTTATCAATACCACTTTGCTGTCAGGAGCAGTGGATTATGATACACTTAAAAGAGTAATAGACCAGGCACTTCAAAAATAGAAGTGGGATATTTGTATGACTGTCAAAAATCATCTTGTTTCATTGGGAGTTGTTTCTTTTTTCGTTTTCTTTTTTGCCCTCACACTTGGAGCTACTCTGACTGAAAATAAAAACAAAGAGCTGGCTACACTCAGCTGTACCGAAAAGGGCGGTATATGGAATGCTTTGGGCTACTGTGAAAAAACAGTCAGCGTGTGCTCACCACAAAATCTTTGAGTGCTATGGCCTCACCAAAAACAAACATCGATAAAAATATCAAAGCCTTTACTCTCATGGAACTGCTATTTGTGATGGCTATTATTGGTATTTTGGCGGCCCTTATCCTCGTCAATCTCAATGCTGGTAGACAGCGCTCCATTATGTCCAAAAACGTCAGTCAGCTAGATCAGATAGCCAAGGCCTTGGAAATATACAAGGCTCAGACCGGAGTCTATCCACCTGGTGATTGGCAAGGCTTCTGCTCAGCATATGGTTCAAGTCTTGGGAATAATTGGATTCCTGAACTCAGAACTGCAGGGATTATCTCTGCTGACCTTCCAGTAGATAGCCGCCAAGAAGGTAATGCTAGCTGTGTAGATAACACCAAGCAATATATCTACTTCTCCAATGGCACAGACTACAAACTTATTTCCGTCAATCTCAGCACCCTTACAGGTGCTCCACCAGAAGATATTGATCCCCGTAGACCAACCACAGCTATTGGACGCTGGAGTGCCGGGGCATCTGCCTGGTAGATCCTTGTCTTGAGTTTTTCTCTATTTTTGGGTAGAGTACAAAGGCTAAACATAAGCCACCAAAGCTGCCCACAATGCTAACGCACAGCTTTTGAAGGCAGGGCTTCCGTTGGCACTTTAATCTAGCTGAATAAGTTTAATTTCTTTTCCTTTTGAGAGCCGCCTTAGCTCAGTTGGTAGAGCGGCGCACTCGTAACGCGCAGGCCATCAGTTCAATCCTGGTAGGCGGCTCTCAGGAGGTAATTAAACTTTTGACAAACGGCGCACTTCTGCCAAAGGCAGATAAACTCCACGCGTAGGTCGCTGGTTCAAACCCGGTCATCGGCTCACATAAATTTGTAACGGGATAAACGCAAGCCATCAAGTTCCCTGCCTGCCGGCAGGCAGGAATCCTGGCCCGTCTCGTCGAGCGACAGCCGAGGCGGATAGGTGGCTCCATATATATCATGCAAGACTTTACTTCCACTATTACTGTACTCAAAGCTAAGCTCCTGCATTTGCAGGACCATCTTTGACTGGGAGTCCAAGAATAAACGCTTAGATTTTCTTACCCAAGAAAGCTTTGCTCCAAACTTTTGGGACGAACCACAAAAGGCTGGGGCTATCATGCAAGAACTAGAATCTCTCAAGAATGAGAAGACAGCTTTTGATTCCCTCAGCCAATCACTCTCTGATATCGAAGAGCTTATCCAGATTGAACATGATGAGGCGAGTGAGCAAACTATCGTTCAAGAATTAGACAAACTTACAGAGGAACTTCATGCCTGGGAATGGCAAACCCTTATGAGTGGCGACTATGATACTTCTGGTGCAGTCCTTACGCTTCGTAGTGGAGCAGGTGGAGTGGATGCTCAGGATTGGACCGAAATGCTACTCCGTATGTATCTGCGATATGCAGAGCGCAAAGGTTTCCGTACTCAAGTACTTGAAGAATCTCGTGGCAATGAGGCAGGTATCAAAAGTATTACCTTTGAGTGTAGCGGTGCCTATGCTTATGGATTTCTCAAGTACGAAGCAGGGATACATCGCCTGGTACGTCTATCACCTTTCAATGCCAACAGTCTCCGTCAGACTTCCTTTGCTTCACTTGAGGTCATGCCACTGCTTCCTCCAGATGACACAAGTATCGAGATCAAAGATGACGAGTTGCGTATCGATACCTTTCGCTCTTCCGGAGCAGGGGGGCAGAGTGTCAACAAGACAGAAAGCGCTATCCGTATCACACATCTGCCGAGCGGTATTGTGGTCTCTTGCCAAACAGAACGCTCTCAGCTCCAAAACCGAGAGTCAGCCATGAAGCTCCTACGTTCTAAGCTCCTCCAAGAAAAACTTCTCGCTCAAGCCAAAGAAAGAGCCGAGCTCCGAGGTGAATACAAAAGTGCAGAGTGGGGCAATCAGATACGCTCGTATGTCCTTCATCCATACAACCTTGTCAAAGATCACCGTACCAATACTGAGACAGCTGATACTACCAAAGTACTTGATGGTCATATAGATATGTTTATTGAAAGCGAGCTTCGCTATTTTGCCTAGACCTTTCTTTTAGAATTCATTTTTTTCAGCTATACTAGAGAGGTCGGAATAAAACAAAACTTTGTATGTCTGAGAACAACAATCCTATTATCCGTTTTGAGGGTGTCACCAAGGGCTTCTCTCACAATCCTACCGTCCTCGAGAATATCAATATCTCCATCATGCCTGGTGAATTTGTGTCACTGATTGGCTCTAGTGGGGCGGGTAAGTCTACTTTTTTGAAACTTATCTACGCGGAGGAAGTACCCACCATGGGAGAGATTTATTTCAATGAACGCGCCCTTTCTCTTATAAATCGCAAACATTTACCATACTACCGCCGTAATATCGGGACGGTTTTTCAGGATTTCAAACTTCTTCCTCAGAAGACCGCTTTTGAAAATGTAGCCTATGCTCTCGAGGTAGACGGAGTGAGTACAGAAGAAATCAACGAACAAGTCCCTGAAATTCTCGCTATTGTGGGTCTGGGGGACAAAGCTGACAAATTCCCTCATCAGCTCTCTGGTGGTGAGCAGCAGCGTGTAGCTCTAGCGCGCGCCCTAATCAACCGTCCCAAGATTATTATCGCCGATGAACCTACCGGTAACC
>CAZYOT010000025.1:0-3329 GCA_964649305.1 uncultured Bdellovibrionales bacterium | reverse complement strand
GATCCTCGCTCTACCGAGGAAATTATCCAATTACTCCTTGAAATTAATTCTTACGGCACCACTGTCCTTCTTGCTACTCACAACAAACACGTAGTTGATAAAATTGGTAAGCGTGTAGTAGTCCTTTCTGATGGTATTATCACCAGCGATGAGCAAGTGGGTAAATACAAGGACTCAGTGATCAATCAAAAAACAGTAAAAACCTTTTAGTCTACACTCTCTATGTCCAATAAATCACTCAAGCTCTGGCGTACCTTCAAAGAAGGCTGGCAAAATCTCAAGCGTAATGGCTGGCTCTCTTTTGCTACCATCAGTATTCTCACTCTGTCTTTGTTTATTGTGAGTCTCTCAGTGCTCCTGGGTATCACTACCAATCTGATTCTTGAAAACATCAAAGAAAAAGTGAGTGTCAATGTATCCTTCAATCCAGATGTCTCAGAGGAGCGTATCATGGATATTAAGGCTGAGCTTTCCAAATACACCAAAGAAATTTCTTCTGTGCAGTATGTCTCTAAGCAGCAAGCTCTCGATGAATTCCTAGCCAAGAACAACCCAGTTATCGCTCAGGCAATCCAGGAAATAGGGGAGAATCCTCTGTTGCCTTCGCTCAATATCAAGGCTACCGATCCTACAGAGTATCCATTGATTGTGGACCAGCTCAAAAACTCTACTTTTCAAAATGATATCAATCGTATCAACTACGAGGAAAACCGTCGTATCTTTGAACGTCTTGAGAAAATCAATGCCGCTACCAAGAAAGCTGGCTTGGCTATCGGCTTGACTTTTGTGTTTATCGCGATTCTGATTACCTTCAACACTATTCGCATCACTATCTACTCACACCGTGCAGAATTTGAAATTATGCGTCTCGTAGGGGCATCTAATCTCTATGTCCGTACCCCATTTATCTTTGAAGGAATCCTCTATGGAGCTTTTGCTTCGGTGGCTACTATGGTACTCCTGTTTGGTATTGCCTACTACATAGCCCCACTCACTCAGGACGCTATCCCACAGGGCAACTTCCTCAATCTCTATCTTGGTAACTTTCACTGGATTTTCCTCTCTCTCCTCGCCCTTGGTTCTACTCTTGGAGTTATCTCGAGCTCTATAGCTATCAGAAGGTATCTCAAGATTTAGAATCATAGTTCTTTTGTGAGAGGAGACGGACCATGGGGCAAAAACCTCATAAGATTGAATCCAATCAAGAAGCAGATAAGTCGTTTCGTGGCCTTGTACGACCCACACTTATCTTCTATGGTGTCGTAATTTTGGTAGTATACCTGGGAAGCTTCATTCCTTGGGACGCCTTGGTCAGTGAATAACCTGGTTGTGAGACTCCCCTTTGTGGGAGCTCACCTTTTTTATTAATACTTGAAAAAAGTCTGGAAATGCTTTAGGATAGCTTTTGTGACTTTAGAGACACATTGGGGAGTAGCCGTCGCACATCTACGCAGAGGTTAAGCCAAAGCGATCCGTCTCGGCAAGACATTAAGACATGACGGATAAGGCAATAAGTTTCTGGTCATCATTACAATTCTGGGGAGTA
Organism: uncultured Bdellovibrionales bacterium; assembly: GCA_964649305.1. GTDB lineage: Bacteria > Patescibacteriota > Minisyncoccia > Moranbacterales > UBA1568 > UBA1568. The sequence continues at coordinate 1,783 of CAZYOT010000025.1, read as the reverse complement.
GCCAAGCGGTAAGGCAATAGGTTCTGGTCCTATGATGCGGGGGTTCGAATCCCTCCTCCCCAACCAATAAAAAGATTCCTCTGCCTGCAAGGGTAGGGGAATTTTTTATTTATTCGGAGGAGGGATGAGAAGTTTATGCTCGGTATCCATTCGGCCTGGATACCGGGTAAATCCCTGCCTACCGGCAGGCAGGCCTCCTCCCCAACTAGTAAAAAAATCCCTCTAGCGGGGGAATTTTTTGTGCCAAAGTGAGTATTGACAAAAATACAAAATAAGAGTATAATACATTGTTTAAGATTTAGGAGTAACTTGAACTTAAACCTGTTCCTTTGAATCACTGGAGAATGTGATGAAACTTTATATCAGAATATTGAACATGGGTTATGATATTAATGACCCAAAGGCTCTAGCCTCTATTTCTCGTTACTTTGAGTGGCCAACTGTTCCCAGGAAAGGTGAGGTAATCATACCTTATACTAAAGTTTCTAATGAACATGAGGTCCTGGAAATCAATCACGATTTCAATCAAGGACACATCGAACTAATATGTCATGAGTCATCATCAGAAGTCCTCGAGGGAATATTCTCTGGAGAGGAGGGTTGGGAGCCTCAATACAATGATTTTTAAAATTTTGAAAACCGATACACCCCGGTCATAATAGGGTGCTTTTTTATTTCTGATATACTTAATTTACTTTAATAAACACTTAACTTATAGTTTATGACAACCAAAAGAAATCCTGTTGTGCATTTTGAAATGCCCTATGAAGATGCAGTTCGAGTAAGTGCTTTTTATGAAAAGGCTTTTGGATGGGAGATGACTCAATTTGGAGAAGAAATGGGCAACTACATTACCGCTCATACAGTAGAAACCGATGAGAACCGTATGGTAAAAACCCCAGGCACTATCAATGGAGGTCTTTTTCCTAAAAAGTCAGACTGGCCAGACCAAGTACCTTCAGTAGTGATAAGTGTAGATGATATCCATGAAGCTATGCGTAATATAACAGCGGCAGGTGGAGAAGTCCTTGGTGAGCCTATAGAGATTCCCGGCATTGGTCTCTACGTATCTTTTCACGATACCGAAGGCAATCGCTCTAGTTTGCTTCAAGGCAGATAATAACTTTTTTATGACAACCCCAAAACCAAATTTTGATGAGGCGGTGCAAGTACATTTCGATGCTATACAGAACCGTGATATAGAAGCCTTCAAGGATCATATGACTCATAGCGAAACGATGTATACTATCGTACAAAACGGACATGCCTTTACCACACCCGCTGAAATTATTGCTATCCATGAAGAATGGTTTAAAGACAAGGATTGGATATGGGAGGGCGAGCTCGTCCACAAAGTAGTAGGAGAAGATGTAGCTATGGCGCTCGTGAAATACAGCTACCGTGCCAAAGCCGAAGATACACCTCTCAGCACTTGGCTGGTCTATGTTTTTCAATTAGAGGAAGGGGAGTGGCGTATTGTCCATGACCAAAATACCGCTCTCGATTTTCCTGCCTTTGCCAAAGCTGCAGGACTATAATTTCTCTAGACAAATACCACGATAAGTGATATTTTGATTTGTTATTTAACATTCAAATATCTAGGGGGGGGTTATCATGATTTACACCAACGACGAGGCGATCCAAAGTGAATGGGAGAGTCTCCATAAAAGATACTACAAAATTACTGGCATCCATCTTTTTCGCGCTGAAGTCTTGTACATATTAGAAAATCTTGCACTCGGAAGATGTTTCTGCTCATCTCAAGAAATACTTGCTTTCCAGT
>CAZYOT010000024.1:0-12296 GCA_964649305.1 uncultured Bdellovibrionales bacterium | reverse complement strand
AGTCCTGCCAAGAGAAGGATAGCTAAGGGAAGAGGTTTGACCACAAGAGAAAGCCAGGTACCAAATACAGATTTGAGATTCTTCCAGTGGAGAAGAATATGTATCAGTACCGTGGCAGTTAGTACAAAAAGAAGAATAAAGGTACTTAAGTGATGAATATACGCTAGCGTAAAAGTAAAAAGAAGGGCAAGACTCAGGAAGCGAGAATCACGGTTGCGGAGGCCTCGATAAAAACACAGAAGAATGATAGGGATGAAAAGGTTCCCAAAGGTGTTACCTACTACGCCACCACTAACAAACTTGGCCTGGGGAGAAGCGAGCGAATAAATAGGTCCAAAGAAAAGAAGCGTCAGCAAAAAAGCATTTTCACCTGTCCAAATATGGGAAGCAAGAGAGGAATGCGTGAGTCCTTTGACAAGATAAAAAGCCAGGGTAGCCAGCGCCAAGAGTGAGAGCATGTTGATGAGGAAAAGGAAGAGGACAGGAAAGGCTCCAAAATAGTTGGTTTGAGAATAAATATTAATGGCAGCGAGAGTAAGGTGTTCTCCAATGATGAAATCTGAAATTGGTTCAGGACTGCTCACCGTGGTCTCGCCGTTTCTTGTGATGATGTTTTGTTCAGCGTAGTTTGGAAGTTGACCGGTCTCAGATATGGTTTTGGCCCAGTAGAGATGATGACCAAGATCAGTGGCTGTAGGAATGATGGTATTTGAGAGGTAGACGGTTTTGACGAGAAAGGTCGCTAAGAGCAAGATCACAAAAATTGCTGTTTGCTGACGAGTGAAGTTGATGGCGGTGTCTTTACGAAAAGTAGACTCTGGAGTGAAGTGTGAGAGAAGGTAAAAGAGACTAAAGACAATGGCACTTCCCAGACCAATAAGAAGAGTAAGAGAGAAGATGTTGAAGGATACACCACGATGCCCTATGAACTGCATGCCAAAGATAAGAAAGCTTTGACTAAGAGCAAAGGCAAAAAGAATTTTTTCCCACACCGAGAGCGGGGAGCGTTTAAGGTTAAAGAGGGCAGAAAGCACAAAAAGACCTATTCCGAAACAAAGAATAAGTAGAGTGGTCAAAAATGGGAGAAAGAGAGTAGGAAACCACATATAACCCTATTGTACCTGGGTTTTCGTCTTTTCCAAAGCCTCAATATAGAGCTGGCTGACTTTCTGCCAGTGAAAGGTGTTTTGTGTGTAGATGTGTGCCTTTTGACCAAGAGTACGGCGTTTTTCGGGTGATTGACTCAGTGAAAGGATGGCAAGTTTCCAAGCTTCGGTGTCGAGAGGTGTGACAAGGAGACCGTTTTCATCTTGGATAATAGCATCTTTGAGTCCTTCTAGGTTTGAGGCAATAACAGGGCGACCCAGGAGTGAAGCCTCTATAACAGCGATACCGAAGCCTTCCATATCACCTGGGACCGGAATATTGGGTTGAATAAAGATATCAGCAGTATGGAGGAGGATATTACGAGCTTCATCACTGACACGTCCAAGGAGCATAACTTGAGACTCTAGAGAAAGTTCTTTGATGGAATTTTCTATAGCTTCTCTTTCTGGTCCATCGCCAGCCAGCACGTAGAGAGTATGAGCAGGTAGTGAAGGGAGTACTTCTTGGATAAACCAGTTAGCGCCTTTGCGCTTAGCTAGGCGGCCAGTAGTGAGGAGAATGATAGACTGACTAATATCTTGACCCAAGAGTTTCGCTAAGTCTTCACGTGTGTATTTTTCTGGAGAATAGGTTAGATCGGTACCGTTGGGAATAACAAGGATTTTCTCAGGATCCAGACCTTGTTGAATAGCTGTGTGACGAGTCTCAGCGCTAACAGCGATAAAGCCATCGAGATTTGGGAGAAATATTTTGACCCATGCATTTTGGTAAAGAGAACTCTGAAAAGTGAGATCGAGACCATGCACTATTGAGATCACTTTTTTCTTGGGATAGCAGATTTTGACTATAAATCCGAGCAGTCCAAGGACGCCGTCACCAAGGAGGATGACGTCATACTTTGGAGCCTGGATAAGACTATAGAGACTAGCGTAGGGAAAAAAGAAAGGCAGAAATTTCTTGCCGCGAGTATTGGCCAAGGTATGGCATTGAGAAATCTTGGGGAGCCATACCGAAAGAGCGTAGTTCTGGTTTTCGATACCACCCGTGACTGGGGGATAGGCTCGAGAGATGAAGAGGATTTTCATAGACAAGAAGTATGGCAGAAGGCTGTAATATTTATTTGCTTTCCCATCAAAATCCCAGCAAGATTTTGATTACTTTATTCCTCTAAATATTACTGACTTCTCGGGAACTCACTTAATGCAATAGAAGAAAATTAGCGTGAGTAACGATCTTTTTTGATCTGATACATCAGGTCTTCGGTGAGGCGACGTGAAGACTTAATCATGTCAGCAATAAGTGCAAAGACAAAAAACTGTAGACCTATAAAGAAGCTCCCACCGGCAAACCAAAGGTAATTACGGTAGGGTGAGATTTTGAGGTCTTGAGAATACAGTACGAGGAAAATTACGAAGAAGACCATGCCGAGCAGCATGAGAAACAGCCCTGGAATACCAAAGAACTTCATCGGACGGACATCGCGGATGGCGCGGATGATAATACGAAAACTGTTGTTGACGTAGCTCCAGATAGTTTTGACTACTCGGCTCTTGCGGCCCTCAAAGTAGGTGACAGCGACCGGCATCCACATGATTTTGAGGTTTTTGCCGAGAGCATCAATGATCACTTCCTGGGTGTAGGTATAGTCACCAGGGAGATTGAGGCGGAGTAAGGTTTCACGGTTGTAGACACGGAAACCACACGTGAGGTCCTTTATCTTTACATTCATGAAAGAACCAATTAATCGAGCAGCTAGGCGGTTGAGGACATCCTTCACAAAAGGGATGTTCTTGGCGGCTAGGTGATCAAAGCGATCAGCGCTTACCATATCAGCCTCATGAGCGAGGACTGGCTTGATAAGTTTCTTGATGTCTTCTGGATCAAACTGTCCATCTGCATCAATATTGACCATGATATCCGCACCATTTTCGAGGGCGCGTTCTACAGCATGACGAAATGTCTTACCGACACCACGATTGACACCATTGGTGTAGACAAGTTCTGCTCCGGCCTCCTTAGCAATCTCAAAAGTACGATCCTTAGATCCATCATCGATGACCTGTACCAGCACTTCATCGATACCTTCAATTTGACGAGGAATACGCTTAATAGTACTGGCTATTTTCTCTTCTTCATTAAAGGCAGGAAGGTTGACTATGAGGCGCATATAGAGTGAGATTAAATTACTTAGTTTGTTTTTTGATGAGGAGTTTAGGGCTCACACAGTCAATATTACAAGTACCTTTGAGAGATTCTACATCATCGCGTTTGCTCTTTTCGAGGAGTTCATCTTTACAGCGTTTGACATCTTCTTGGCAAGAGGCCTGTCTTTCCTGGTAGTAGTGCCAGTTTGGCTCGTAGCCAAAGTAATTGAGGAGGAAGCTTGCCACTACCACAAAACCTGTCACCCAAATAATAGTACGGATAAGAAACCAAAGCATAGATTAGCGACCAATTCCACGATAAATAAAGGTGTCCTCATGAGCCATGAAAGCATCTCGGTTGAGGCAGTTCTTACCATCCACAATAGCCTTGATATCATTGCTGACTAGGAGTTCAGGTGTAAGTGATTCGATAAACTCACGGTGATTAGTAGCGATGATAAGTGCGCCACACTTAGAGAGAACTTCTTCGAGACTCTTTGCAGTAGAATGCTCTGGTAAGAGCGGGTCAAAGGTCTCTATGACACACTTGTGAGCCCCAAGCTCCTTGATGATTTCTTCGGCAGGGGACTCACGGAGGTCAGCTACATTGGCCTTGTAGGAAAGTCCGAGGACACCTATAGTGGTGTTTTTCATTGGGAGTTCCATTTCATTGAGTGCATCTTGGAGTCTTTCGACGGTGTAGGCCGGCATGGCGTCATTGGTTTCGATAGCGAGCTTTAAGAAGTTGTGATTGAAGCCAGATTCCTTGGCACGTTCCACCAGATAGTGAGGGTCAACTGGAATACAGTGACCACCGACACCACAAGAAGGGTAGTGAGCCATAAAAGAGAACGGCTTGGTGGCAGCACCATCTATCACATCTTTGACGTCGATGCCCATCTTATCAAAAGAGCGGGCAATTTCATTGACGAAAGCGATGTTGATATTACGGAAAGAGTTTTCGAGAATCTTCACAGCTTCGGCTTCACGGATATGCTTCATCGGACGAATCTCGGCATCAATGATAGAAGTATAGAACTGAACAGACATTTCGAGACCAATCTTATCGAATGAGCCTACGACACGAGGTATGTTGGTAACATTCCACTTAGGGTCACCCGGGTTGATGCGTTCTGGACAGTGCGAGATATATATATCCTCACCTACAGTAAAACCATGAGCCTCAAAAATAGGCTTCACTACTTCTTCAGAAACATAAGGATTGACAGTAGACTCAAGGACTACAAGCGCCCCTTTCTTGGTGTGTGAGGCGACCATTTCAGCAGCGCCTATGACTGGTCCAAGATCAGGATGCTTCATGGCATCAACTGGAGTAGGGACAGCAATAAGATGGACATCGGCCTCGGCGATATCAGAAGCATCAGAGGTAAGGACAGAGAGTGGGAAAAGAGCGAAGCTTTCTTCGAGGTATTCATCGCTAAAAGGCTGCTTGCCAGACTGGAGCAGAGCTATCTTTTTGGTGTCGACATCCACACCAATCACTTCATACCCGCGCTCCTGACAACGGACAGCAAGAGGCAGACCCACGTAGCCGAGACCAATGACAGAAACTTTTTTCAAATCGTAGCTTTTTGTTTGCTCCATAATATAAGGTAAATAATTGCTCTTCTGATTGTACAAAATTAGCCCATTATAAGCAAGAATAAGCTATTGACTTTTCTGTATTTTAGGTGTATAATAAGAGGTCAGGTGAGTTGCTCAAGCATGAGCAGTTCCTTGGCAGAGATATTAATGTGAAGCACCTTAAAAAGGAATTGACAATGAATATTCATCAGTGCATAACGTCCGTGTATTCTGGGGTTTTGTTGCCGCAGGCACGGAGCTTCAAGAGGAAGGGTTTCTTTCGGAAACAATGGACACTTGGTAGGGGCTTTGACCTCGGAGAGGTTCAAAAGTACTCCGAGAACCCAATCTTACTCCAGGAAATCTCTATTCCCCATCGGGGACAGAAAATTCCCGCAGAAGAGCTTGAGAGACTCAAAACACTGGCGTTGGAAATACTCAATGCAGAAGCAGCGCCATACGGCTGGCAATTTCATGCTTTGCCGACGTACGATGAGCGTCAAGAGACTTTGGATCAAATTACCGATGAGGCACATCGGTTGGTGATGCAAGAATGTCTCAGGGTTATCGATCGCGTGTCGGATAACTGGCACGATACCATGCTCGATTTGGGCGCCAAAGGACGGAGGTCGGTCTATCTCACAATGCCGATAACTTTCACTGTCTTTGCCATTCAGGTCAAATGACCCTTTCGCAACACGAAAGAAAAAAAGCGGGATTCCTTAGGGTTTCCCGCTTTTTAATTTATGAAATTCTAGTGTTACACTTAACGAAGTAGCCTATTTAAAAAGATATCTAATCGTATGTTTGAATCACTTGGAGAAACTCTTGATAAGCCATCTGAAAATCGCACAGAGAAGTTGCGTCAAAAGACACGAGTAGTAGTCATGTTAGGTGCTCGTTTTTTTCAAGAAGGTAGGGGTAATGAATTTCCACCGCGCTTTCCTTTAATCCTAGAGTCTAAAAAAGAAGGTATGCCCAAGGAAGTAGTGGGTGGAGACGTGCGCATGAGAGCGATTGAACAACTCTATGAAGAATTCCAGCAAGATCATAAGAATAAAGATACTCATCTAAGGATTCTGACAACGGGCGGTACTGAGGAAGTGTTTGTACCCGAGACGGGAGAGGTACTTAAGATTTCGAGAGCAGAGCAGGCCGAGCATAAGCTGGAGGTTAAGTATGGTCTACCAGATGATATTGTAGAGACTCTTCCGTCAGGAGGATCAACTTTGGGTAATGCCAAAGCCCTTGCTGAATGGCTCAAAGTTAATAAGGAAGAGCTTGGGCAGATTGAGGAGGTAGAGATCATCACCAATGAATTCCATATTAGCAGAGCCTGGTTGATGTTTGCTATGGCTATTTATAAAAATGAAACAGGTATTGATGTGGTACTGACCGAAGAAGAGCGACAAGAAATATACTCCATTCTCGACGAAACCCTCATAGATAAGGATCTTGGAGATAAGAGAGAATTAGAAACCTTACAATCAATACTCACTCCCTATGTGGGTAGTTTGAAGCTGCGTGTAAGACCATTGATTGCTGAAGACGTACTCGCGAGAAGAGGTGTTTCAGGGGTGAAGTATGGCGATCTCATTCGTCACAATGAATATGTGCAAGAGACTCGAGGATTTGAAAGGAAGGGTATCAAGGATCTTATCGACGGTAAGTATCTGGTCAAGTGATTTTTTATAAAAATTCAAAGGGGCCGGACATACAAGTTTGCATGCCGGCCCCTTACTTGACTTAGAGCCAAGGAATTAAACCTATGAATGGGCCGATAACGGCTCCATCTTCTCCATAGTGTTTAACCAGGCCCTCAATTTTACCACGAGGACGCCGTTCGAGGGCGTCACCGAAATTCATTGAACCGCTAGGTGTGAGGCGAATTTCGAACCTTTCGAGCCAGACGAGGATGGGATTGCCATCCTCACCTTCACCAACGTTGGTCGGTAGAAAGGCAAAGCGAGTGCGCCAGCGGGTGGGATCTTTTTCATTTTTTGAAAAAATCATGAGTTGTCTCCTGGTGATTGGATTTTTTAGAAGGTGCGTCGGAGGCCAATCATGCCGACGGTTCCTCGTAAGTCATCTTCAGCTCGATCTACTGCGATGACCAGGTTGCCCGTGAGTGACCAATATTCATCGAGATGCCAGTCAGCTTGGACGCCGACCGTGGTGATGGAGTCGATCCCGTAGCCACGTTCGTGAGTCCCATAGACCCGAAGGTCGAAGGATTCACTGCTAAGTTTCGGCGAGAAGCCAATCTGGACAGCGGTAGCATCAGGACCTTCTGACATGTAGCGTCCCACGCCGATGTCGAATGTGCCAACGGTAGTTTCACGAGAGACCTGTACGCTGACTCGGGTTTGATTGGGCCCTTCGTAGATATAGTGTTCCACGGACGCCTTGAGCGTAAAGCCCGCGACTTCCTTGGAACAAGACAAGCGAGGGTCAATTTCATCGCCAGTGGTCCCTGTGAGGTTTTTGTAGCCAGTTGCGCCGACTTCACAATCGCCAAAGGCGATGGCGATGTCGAGCTCGAGAGCAGGCTTACTCTCAGTGTAGTTGGAACCATCGTCATCGATGGAGGCTGAGAGGACTGCTGCACTAGCTGAAACTTCCTGCGCCAGAGCGACGCCGGGAGCCATAAGGCAGGTGGCGCCAATAATGGCGAGGAAAAAACGCTTACGCATACTGATATCCTTCTGTTGGGTAGGTACTAACGCTCTGTTATGAGCAGAAACGGTCGCAAATACTAGGGTATTTTTTGACCTTTCATTATACTCCTAAATATTGATTTTGTCAACCCTATACCATAAGGAATACAGTAACTGATTATACAAATGTTTTTGAGCCGTTAAGCGACTACGTCTGAAGTTTAGGTGATGGATTTAAAGTATTGTTGATGGTGCTGGGGTCAATGGCTTATAGTCGGGGTTTATAAGGTCTATTTTTGGCTATTTTGTGGTATACTTATGGCATATGAGAATCGGCATCAACGCATCTTTTCTTCGTAAACCTGGCACTGGCATTGGCCAGGTGACTTGGTATTTCTTGGAAAACCTCGCTCAGTTACCCGAAGCCAAGAATCATGAATTCTTCCTCTATACGGAAGAAGAGGTGTTTTTCCCGAAGCTTGGTCAAAACTTTACCGTCAAAGCAGTGCTCCCCAAGTGGCGTCGAGATGATCAGATCCGAAAGTGGCTCTGGGAAAAGCAAGTCCTCCCGAAAGAGGTGGTAGCAGATACCTGTGATATTTTCCTTTCTCTCTACCAGTCTGCCAGTGTGATGCCTATTCCACATGTAGTTTTGGTTCATGATTTGATTCCAGAAATTTTTCCAGAGTATCGGAGAACGTTTCGTCAGAAGTTTTTTTGGCGTGAAGTAAAGAGAGCTCTCCACAAAGCACGCTCGTATGTGGCCGTATCATGTCATACCAAAGAAGATATGGAGAAGCTGCTACATATTGCTGCTAAAAAAATAACAGTGTGTCATCCAAGTATTAACCCTCTTTTCAAAAGAGAAGTTTCACTGGCTGATAAGGCTCGGGTGATCCTCAAGTATCACTTACCAGAAAATTTTCTCTATCATGGTGGTGGAACAGAAATTCGTAAGAATACCGAAGGGGTGCTACGAGCATACAACGAGCTCAAAAAAATCGTACCCAAAAATACTCTGCCGAAACTGGTCATCTCTGGTTTAGTCCATAGCACAAAGAATAAGCTTGCAACTCCTGTGGAAGCTTTGGTCTGGGAGCTTGGACTCACTGAAGATGTGCATATTTTGGGCTATGCAGCAGAAGAAGATGTACCAGCGCTTTATGCTTTGGCGAGTCTTTTTCTATACCCAAGTCGGTATGAAGGTTTTGGTTTGCCAGTCTTAGAAGCCATGACTGTAGGGGCACCAGTCATTACTTCTCGGGTTTCTTCGCTTCCAGAGGTAGGTGGGACAGCTGTCCTGTATGCTGAGCTTGATAATCCTCAGGCATTGGCCCTGCTCATCAAGAAGACTCTTTCAGATGAATCTCTCCAGACACAAATGAGTGAAGCAGGGAAAAAAGTAGCTCTACAGTTTGATTGGCATGTTTTTGCCAGTGGCGTATTGGAACAAACACTAAAAGTATGCAGACAGAAAAAGTAGAAGCATTTTTTGAAAACATAGAAAACTGGTCTTGGGAAAAGATTGGCCTTTGGGCGATGCTTTTTTTCTTGAGCACGGTTTCAGTAGCGCTTTTGTATCAAGGGAAATTACCTCTTGATGTAGATCATTTTGCCTTTCTTTTCTTCCTCCTTTTTTTATTTACCCTGTATCGGCCTCGTTTGGGTTTTTTTGCCCTTGTCTTTTTCCTGCCTTTTGAAATCATCAACCTGGCACCAACAGCTCTGGGTCTCGCACTTCGTCCGTATCAACTTCTTACGAGCGCACTTCTTATTGCGCTATCACTGCGTATCCTGGGCGGTAAGATGGATCCTCGAAAGATTCGCTTTATTGGTCTAGATGCCTTGCCTGTGGGATTACTCGCTGGAGCAGTTTTGGCTGTGCCGGGAGCCTTGGCGCCTGGAATAGCCCTCAAGCAGGCACTGGTCCTGGTTTCTTTTTTGGCGTTATATGTTGTGTCTCGTATCTTTCTCAAGAGTACTAAGGTCAGACAAGAAGCCATCATGTTTCTGTATGGCGGAGCAGTCACCGTGACCCTTCTTGGACTGTGGCAAAATATACAGGATAAGTTGGGTGGTGCGAGTCACATGGTGATGGTAGGGCGTCCAAATAGTACTTTTTTTGAAGCTGATTGGTTGGGGTTTTATCTGGCGGTGATAGGTGTCATGCTTGTAGGGGAGTTGGTAGTGGGTATCAAGAAATTAGAAATTGGTTGGCTTACACGAGCAGTTTGGTGGATGCATCATGTTTTGTTTGTACTAGTCCTGATAGTACTTATTTTGACGGTCAGTCGGAGTGCTTGGCTGGCTTTTGCGGTAGGAGTAGCGATGCTGTTTCTCGGAGAAGGCTGCCGTTTGTATCAGAGGGGCAAGGGTGGCTGGGTACAGTATCTCCGCAAAGCTCTGCACTTGATAGGCTTGGGGGTTTTTGCTCTAGCTGTCATTTTTGTTTTTCAGTTAACACGCTTTCATTTGGGTGAGCGGGCAGAGAGTACGGGGAGTGGCTACCAGAGTATTACTGTAGCCTGTGAAGAAAAGGTATCATTGCCTGAGCGAATAGAATCGCTTGAGGAACTCGAGTTATATCATTGTCAGCACATACGTTTAGAAGAAATAGCAACGCAGGAGCAGGCAGGAAAGAGTATTAAGACAACAGAACGTCGCGATCCCAATTTTTCTATCCGCAGTCAAATTTACCTGCAATCTTGGCAGGTACTCAAGACACATTTTATTTTTGGGATTGGGCTCGGTAACAGTGCACAGTTTTTGGGTGCGGATGAGCGCGGTGCCGGTCTCAATACCAGTAATCTTTTCCTAGAAACATGGCTGGGCAGCGGTCTCCTTGGATTAGTATCATTGGTGGCTTTATGGGTAGTATTGGCTATACGTTTTGGGTGGAGTATGTGGAGAGGGATAGAGCCTGAGCGCTATATAGTAGGACTAGCGATGCTTGCAGGCGTGACGGTATTCAACCTGTTTAATGCGGGCATGTTTCTCGGAGTGTTTTTCTTTGTGCTAGCATGGCTTGTGACTATTTCTTATCCACCAGCTGATTATAAGAGAGTATAGCTATGCGTATTGCTATTGATATTCGTATATTGGGAAAGAAACGGACAGGTGATGAGACGGTCTTTTTTGAGTTGACTCGAGCAGTACTCCGCCAGGATCAAGAGAATACCTATCTACTCCTTACCAACGAACAAGATACTGAAAAGTTAGCCTTACTAGCGACACGCCTTGGGATAGCTATGGATAATGCGAAACAACAACTCATAGTACTCGGTGCCACCAATCGTTTTGTATGGAATGGCTGGACACTTCCTCGGTATCTAAAGGAAGCGAAGGTAGATGTGTTTCATACCCAATATATTTTGCCGTTTTGGTTACCCGAGACTGTTAGAGTGGTTAATCACATCCATGATGTGTCTTTTTGTGCGTATCCTGATCTCATAGATAGAAAAGATCTTTTTTTCCTTAATCTGCTTATCCCACGCTCGCTGCGACGAAGTGATGCGATAGTAGCTCCGAGTGTGTTTACAAAAAATGAAATCATTAAGTACTACGGTACAGATGAAACTAAGATCCATGTCATCTACAATGCCTTAGGAAGTGACTTTCAAACACAAGAATCAAGTAGTCTGACAGAGGATGCGCTACGTGAGAAGTATCAATTACCTCACGAATACTTGCTTTATGTTGGTACGCTCCAGCCGCGTAAAAATATTTCTTTTTTGATACAGGCGCTTGCTCTTTTACGCAAGCAAATACCAACCATGAAATTGGTACTGGTAGGTAGTAGAAGCGGACATCACTTTGACCAGAAGATAGATGCTGCTATCAAGGAATTCCAGTTAGAAGAACAGGTCATTTTTCCTGGCTATGTAGATGCAGATGATTTGCCCCATGTCTACCAAATGGCGAGTGTCTTTGTCTTTCCAAGTCTGTATGAGGGTTTTGGTATTCCTTTGCTTGAGGCAATGAGTATGCGGGTGCCGGCGGTAGCCTCTAAACAGCCTTGTTTGGAGGAAGTCGGTGGTAATGCGGCTCTCTATTTTGAGCTTGGTAACGTTGACTCGTTGGTTCAAATATTGTACTCTTTGAAGGCTACAGAGGCTCAAAAAGAAGCTCTCGTGACAAAGGGACTGGCCCGTGTGCAGGAGTTTTCCTGGCAGAAAAGTGGGACAGCACTGGTTACTCTCTATCAATCCGTAGGAGCTACCAAAAGTAAATAGTTTTAATTTTCAATCTATGAATTTTCTTCCTCGTAGAAATAAAGAGACCTCGGAGGCTACATCAACTAAAAAGCGTGTCATTCGCATCGCTCTTTTTGTTATTGTACTGATCCTCGTAGCCTTCGGTGCTTTTGCTCTGAAGACCGGATTTGCTTTGAATAAAATTACTGGCGGTGATGGCAATATTTTCAAGAGTATTTTGAAATCTCTCCCGGGCGCTGACCAAAGCCTTGAAGGTGAAAAAGAAGGACGTGTTAATATCTTGCTTCTTGGAATGCGTGGAGAAAATGTACCGGGTGGGGGACTCCTGGCTGATACCATCATGGTGCTTTCTATCCATCCAAAAGACCCAAACAAAGAAGGGGATGTCAGTAAGGCATCACTTATCTCTATTCCGCGTGATCTTTACGTGACTGTACCAGGTGGCAATGAACAGCGTAAGATTAATGCTGTATTTGCCTTGGGTGAAGAGCGTCGTCATGGTGGTGGAGGTATGGAAGATATGAGAACGGTTATTTCTCAGGTCATTGGCCAGCCAGTACCATACGCTTTTACGATCAATTTTCAGGGCT
>CAZYOT010000023.1:0-12538 GCA_964649305.1 uncultured Bdellovibrionales bacterium | reverse complement strand
GGTGGTGGAGAAGGACGTCAGCCAATTGGTATGCATCCGAAGACTCCATGGGGTAAGCCAGCACTTGGTAAGAAGACACGTAAGAAGAAGAACCCAACTAATAAGTATATTGTCCGTCGTCGTAGTAAATAATTGTAGAACCTATGTCTCGTAGTCTCAAAAAAGGTCCATATGTAGATCCCCGAGTCCTTAAGAAAGTTGAAGGACGCAAGCTTGGTGATCGTGAAATTATCAAAACCTGGTCACGAGCCTGTGTGATTGCTCCTGAAATGGTAGGTTTTACCTTTGGAGTTCACAACGGTAGAGAGCATATCAGTGTTTTTGTGACTGAAGAAATGGTAGGTCATCGTCTTGGAGAGTTTTCTCCAACCCGTAAGTTCTACCGTCATGGAGGTAAGATGCAGAAGGAACTCGAGCAAGCAGCTAAACAAAGAGAGTTGGATGCCGCTAAGGCTGCCAAGGCTTCTCAGAATGCTAAGAAATAGTCTTTATGAAAGTACAAGCTAAACTCAAAAACTTAAGAATCTCTGCTCGCAAAACGCGTCTGGTTACTCGTGGCTTGGTAGGTATTGATGCTAGAGAAGCTATGATTCAGTTATCTAAGCAGGTCAAGAAATCTTCTGGACCAATTGCCATGCTCTTGAAGAGCGCTATGGCCAATGCCGTCAATAACTTTGGTTTGGCTGAAGAGAATTTGTATGTAGCTGATATCCAGGTGGGTGAGGCTGCTACGCTTAAGCGTTGGTTGCCTCGTGCTTTTGGACGCGCTACTCCTTTGCTTCGTCGCGGATGCCATGTCACTATTATCTTGGATGAAAAAGTAGAAGGTAAGGGACGTGTAGAGCCAAAGAAAAATGAAGCTGCTGCAGAAAAAGCTACCCCTAAGAAGGTGGCCGCTCCAAAACGTACTCTCGCAGAAGAGAAGGCTGGTTCAGCTCCAACACAGGCTGCTAAAGTGACTAAAGTATTTCAAAGAAAATCAGTATAAATTATGGGACATAAAGTAAATCCAACAGGGGTACGTCTTGGGATCACAACGGGCTGGCAGTCACGCTGGTTTGGTGATAAGAAAATGTACCGTGAGCAGCTCAAGAAAGACGTAGAAATGCGTGAGTTGATTATGAAGAAGTGGAAGGCTGCTGCTATTGCATCAGTTGGTATCGAACGCTCTGCTAATGCTCTGCGCTTGATTATCGAGACTTCTCGCCCAGGTGTACTTATCGGTCGTGGTGGTACTGGTATTGAAGATTTGACCCGCGTAGTCAAGAAGAGCTTCTTTGCTGGTAAGAAGATTGATCTCAAGGTTGAAGTGCAGGAAGTCAAGCAGGCTGAAGCCAATGCTATGCTTGTTGCTCAGCAGGTTGCAGAACAGCTTGAGCGTCGTATCCCTTTCCGCCGTATCCTTAAGGGTATGCTTGATCAGGTAGAGGCTAACAAGGGTGTAGAAGGAGTGAAAATTGAACTCTCTGGACGCTTAGGTGGTGCTGAAATGTCACGCCGCGAATGGCTTTCACGAGGCAAAATTCCTCTTCATACTCTCCGCGCTGATATCGATTTCTCTCGCTATGAAGCCAATACTACCTATGGTGTAATTGGTATCAAAGTTTGGATTTACAAGGGAGAAAAGTTTAAACAAGCCCAGGTAGAAGAGCAAGTTTAGTATACAAAACAAGAAACGCTTATGTTACTCCAACCAAGAAAAGTAAAACATCGTAAGATCCACCGTGGTGGTTGGTTTAAGTCACCAGCAAACCGTGGTGATAAGGTAAGCTTTGGAAGCTATGGTCTTAAGGCCACTGAGCAAGGCATTATTTCTGCTCGTCAGATTGAAGCTGCTCGTCGTGCTATGACACGCTCAATCCAGCGTGGAGGTAAGGTGTGGATCCGCATCTTTCCTGATAAACCAATGACCAAGAAAGGTGAGCAGACCCCTATGGGTAAGGGTAAGGGTAGCGTAGATCACTTTGTTTCAAAGATTCGCTCAGGTAAAGTTTTGTTTGAGCTCGATGGTGTCAGTAAAGAAGCAGCCCAGGAAGCTATGCGTCTCGCCGCTCATAAACTCGCCGTTAAGACCCGTTTTATAGAGAAACAATAAGGAAACGATTATGAAAGCAAAAGAATGGTTGGAAAAATCTAAAACGGAACGCGCTCAGGCCCTGATTGATCTCAAGGAGCAGGCTCGTAAGCTTCGCTTTGATATGGCTACTCGTGAAGCGAAGAACGTGAGTGACTACAAGAAGATTAAGAAGGATATCGCTCGTATAGAGACTATTGCTCGTCAAGAAGAAGTCTCCCTTGACGTAAATGAAAAATAAGGTTAGACTTTATCTTTACTAAGCAGAATTTTATGGATACAACAAGCACTCAAATCAAGAAGGTACCAACGCACAAAGGTGTGGTGGTGAGTGATGTGATGGACAAAACCATCGTAGTAAAGGTCAACACCTTAAAGACTCACGCCAAGTATCGCAAGCAGTATACTTCAAGTAAGAAGTATAAAGTGCATGATGAAGAGAATACTTACAAAATAGGAGACACGGTAGTTTTTCAGGAGTGTCGTCCATACAGTAAGGACAAGCGTCATCAAGTAGTAAAACAATAGTAATTAATCCCTTAGGGAATCCAGATCTATGATTCAGGTAGAAAGCATGCTCAAAATTGCCGATAACAGTGGTGCCAAGCTCATCAAGTGTTTTAAGGTGCTTGGAGGAACTCGTCGTCGCTATGCACGCGTAGGTGACATTATTGTTGCTTCAGTCAAGTCTGCTGAACCACGAGGCTCTGTGAAGAAGGGTGATAAGGTCAAGGCAGTGATTGTGCGTCAGGTACGTGCCTACCGTCGTAAAGATAACTCATACATCCGTTTTGATGAAAATGCTGCTGTTATTCTCGATAGCAACAACAAGGATCCAAAAGGAACACGTATCTTCGGGCCAGTGGCTCGTGAGCTCCGTGAAAAGGGTTACTCAAAGATTGTGTCACTTGCCCCTGAAGTTTTGTAGAAGCTAGATATACCAAATGTTATGAAGATCAAAAAAGGAGACCAAGTAGAAGTAATGGCCGGAAAAGACCGCGGTAAGCGTGGGCAGGTTCTTCGTGTTTTTCCTGAGCTCGATAAAGTAGTCGTAGCAGGGGTGAATATCATGAAGCGTCATATCAAGCCTACCAATAGCACAAAGGGTGAGCGTGTAGAAAAAGAAGCTCCTATCCATGTCTCTAATGTGATGTTGGTATGTAAAGAGACAGACAAGCCTACTCGTGTAGCCTTTGTCATGAAGGATGGAGAAAAAACACGTATTAGTAAACGATCAGGTAAGGCTATCTAAGCTCAAAGAGAATTATGAAAACTGCGAATATTAAAGAACGATATCAAAAGGCTCTTCCAGAGCTCTCAAAAAGTCTCGGTATTACCAATCCGATGGCTTTGCCTAAGGTTGCTAAAGTAGTCGTCAACGTGGGAGTAGGTAAGATTTTGAAGGACTCAAAGCGCGTAGATGAAGTTGTGGCTTCTCTTGAGAAAATTACTGGACAGAAAGTAGTGATGACTCGTGCCCGCAAAGCTATTGCTGGATTTAAAATTCGTGAAGATTTGGAAATTGGTGCTCGTGTGACTCTTCATGGGGATCGTATGTGGAGCTTCTTGGATCGTCTTTTTACTATCGCTTTGCCGCGTGTCCGTGACTTCCAGGGTCTTCACAAGAACGTGATTGATTCATATGGTAACGCTAATATCGGTGTAAAGGAACATGCGGTTTTCCCAGAAATTGTCCCTGAAACCGTACAGCATTTGTTTAGCTTTCAGGTAAACATTGTTACAACCGCTACCACCAAAGAACAGGGTGTCGCATTATTCCGCCTCATCGGACTCCCTTTGCAGAACGAGGAAACTAAATAATAGAAGAAAGAATTGCTATGGCAAAAACATCCACCCAAGCGAGAGCACTAAAAACCCCGAAATTTTCGAGCCGTATCGTTCGACGATGTTGGAAGTGTGGTCGTAAGCATGGGTATATGCGTCGTTTTGATCTCTGCCGTATCTGTTTTCGAGAGCTTGCGCTCTCAGGACTGATTCCTGGAGTAAAGAAGGCTTCCTGGTAATAACAACAATACTCACTCAATGACGATGTCATTCTAAAGAACAAGAATATGCTCGATCCAATTGCAGACATGATTACAAGAATTCGTAACGCTCAGGCCGTAGGTCATAAGAGTGTGCGTATTCCGCTTTCTAAATTTAAGACCAAAATTGCTGAAGTGCTTCTTCAGGAAGGTTTTATCGAAAAGGTGGAAAAAGAGGGTGAGGGTGCTCAGGCTGTCCTTGTCCTTGGTCTTCGCTATACTCAAGTCAACCCTACCAAGCGTGTACCAGCTATCCAGGAAATCACTCGTGTCAGTACTGAAGGTTGTCGTATCTATGTGAAGAGCAATGAAGTCAAGAAGGTCAAGAATGGTTATGGTATTGCTATCCTTTCTACTTCACAGGGCGTCATGACAGGTGGTAAGGCTTATAGCAAGGGATTGGGTGGAGAGTATCTTTGTAAGGTTTGGTAAACAAAATTATGAGTAGAATTGGAAAAAAACCTGTTAGTATCCCAGCCGGAGTAGAAATCACTGCCCAGGCTAATGTGTTGACTGTCAAAGGTCCAAAAGGAACCCTGACTTTTACGACTCGCCGTGAAGTGGCAGTAGTGATTGGTGAAAAAGAAGTCACCGTGGAAAAGAAGGGAAGTACTAAACTAGCTCAGGCAATGTGGGGAACCACTGCTAAAATGATTAGCAACATGATTGAGGGTGTGACTACTGGTTTTCAGAAGCAGTTGGAGCTTAATGGTGTAGGTTACCGTATGAACATTGCCGGCAAGAAGATTACTTTTGCTCTTGGTTTCTCTCATCCAGTAGAAAGCATCGTTCCAGAAGGTCTTGAAGTGACTATTGAAGGCAATATCATGACTATCAAGGGTATTGATCGTCAGCAGGTAGGACAGTTTGCTGCTGTTACTCGTAAATTGAAACCAGTTGAGCCATACAAGGGTAAAGGTTTCCGTTACGTTGGTGAAGTAGTAAGACGTAAAGAAGGTAAGAAGGCTTCATAAAAGATTCCCATATGTTAAAAACAATTAATCGCAGTCTCAATCGTATAGCTCGTAAGCGCCGCGTTCGTGGTAAGATTTCTGGTACCGCTCTCTCTCCTCGCGTAGCTGTCTTTCGTAGTCTTCGCTCTATTTCTGTTCAGGCTATTGATGATGTAGCCATGAAGACTTTGGCTCAGGCTAATCTCTCAGAGACTGGTAAGGCTCCTAAGAACACTATCGAAGGTGCAGAAAAGGTAGGTACACTACTCGGAGAGCGTCTCAAGGGTCTCGGTATTGAAACAGTTGTTTTTGACAGAGCAGGCTACAAGTATCATGGAAAAGTAAAGGCACTCGCTGAAGCTCTCCGTGCTCAAGGATTACAATTTTAATAGATTCGATTAGTAGATTTCACTAAAAATTATGGAAAATAAGCAACGAAAACCAGGAAAACAAGGTAAAAGACCTGCTCGCCGTGAAAAGCCAGAGTTTGAGCAGAAGCTTTTGAACCTCGCTCGTGTTACACGTGTGGTTAAGGGTGGTCGTCGCTTCCGTTTCCGTGCCACTTTGGTTATTGGTGACCGCAAGGGTCGCGTAGGCGTAGGTGTGGCTAAGGGAGCTGACGTTTCTGATGCTATCCAGAAAGCTTTCAATGACGCAAAGAAAAACATGATTTCTGTTGTTTTGGTGAACGGTACTATTACTCACGAGATTGATGCAAAGCTTGGAAGTGCTAAAGTTCTCCTGAAGCCAGCTCGTCCTGGACAAGGTGTGATTGCTGGTGGGGCAGTGCGTGCAGTGGTAGATCTTCTTGGAGTTAAGGATATTGTTTCTAAGTCTCTTGGAGCTTCTAACTCACTCAACGTAGCCCGTGTAACCGTCAAGGCGCTTCTTCGTTTGAAGGCTCCTAAGGAACAGGTAGTAGCTACCGAAGAGGTGGCTCCAGAAGCAACCAAATAGTTATTATACTGAAAAGATTTTATGCAAATTCATCAACTCACTCTCCCAACCAAGAAAAGTCCAAAGCGTATTGGACGTGGAGGTAAAAGAGGAACTACCTCTGGTAAGGGTACTAAAGGACAAAAAGCCCGCTCTGGCGCCAAAGTTGACCCATTGTTTGAAGGTGGGCGCTCAACTTTTACTGAACGCTTGAAGAAAGTACGCGGTAAGAAAGCCGTTAACCTCAAGAAGTATACTATCACTCTTAAAGCCTTGGATAAAGCCTTTAATGACGGAGAAACCGTGACTATCGCTTCTTTGGTTGAGAAAAAAGTAGTCACGAAGAAGGCTATTAAGGCGGGTGTTAAAATTGTTGCTACAGGGACTACAAAGAAGAAATTGACCCTGGGTGGGAATATTCTCTTTAGTGAGTCTGTAGCCAAAATTCTTGATATTAAGGCCTAGTCAAAGCCCTTTTCGTAGGCTATACTAGTAGAAGATGAATACTCTCAAAAGAGTATTTTTCTTTATCCGGTCTATTTTTACATTCTTGTATGTGGGAAACACTGAATCAGATTTTTCGAGTGCCAAGTCTTCGCAATAAGATTCTTTTTATCTTGGGCCTGTTGGTTATCTATCGTTTAGCTGCCAATATCCCTCTTCCAGGAGTAGATGTATTGGCATTGAAGAGACTTTTTGAGCAAAATGCTTTCCTGGGATTACTCAATGTTTTTTCTGGAGGTGGACTGAGTAATATTTCGATTGTTCTTCTTGGTGTGGCTCCATACATCACTGCTTCGATTATCATGCAACTTTTGACCACACTGGTGCCATCACTCGAGCGTTTGTACAAAGAGGAAGGAGAGCAGGGGCGTCAGAAATTTAATATGATCACCCGCTGGCTGACTGTGCCACTCGCTGGTTTGCAGTCATTTAGTATGCTTTCACTTCTGAAGTCTCAAGGAATCTTGGGTGAGATTGCACCATTTACTTTGGCAGTGATTGTGCTGTCAGCTACTGCAGGTACTATTTTTCTCATGTGGCTCGGTGAGCTTATCACTGAGAAGGGGCTTGGTAACGGAGTATCACTTATTATTTTCGCGGGTATTGTATCGAGCTTGCCGACCTCTTTTTCTCGTTTTATCGCCACTTGGGATCCATCGCAATTCTTTGTGTATGTACTTTTTCTATTAGTAGCTGCAGTCACCATTGCAGGTGTAATCTTGATTAATGAAGGTCAGCGTACTATTCCAGTGGCCTATGCTAAACGTATTCGCGGTGGTAATACTATCGGTGGAAGCTCTACTCATTTACCACTCAAGGTCAATCAGGCTGGTGTCATCCCGATTATCTTTTCTGTCTCACTGATTCTCATCCCAACCATGCTGGCGAACTTTTTGGTCAATAGTAGTCATGCCAAGGTAGCGAGTGCCGCAGTGACTCTTTCTGGCTGGCTTCAGAATCAGTTGATTTACGGTACTATCTATTTCTTTTTAGTAGTGGTCTTTACCTATTTCTATACCGCAGTAGTGTTTGATCCCAATAAAATTTCAGAGAACCTTCAGAAACAAGGAGGGTATATACCAGGTATTCGTCCTGGTAAGACCACCGCTGAGTACTTGTACCACATTATGAATCGTATCACTTTGGCTGGAGCCCTCTTCTTAGGTCTTATTGCTGTACTACCGTTTGTGGTACAGGGCTTGACGGGCATTCGTTCGCTTTCTTTGGGAGGGGTCAGTATCTTGATTGTAGTTTCCGTAGTCCTTGAAACCATCAAGCAGATTCAGAGTCAGATGACTATGCGTAGTTATGAAAATCTCTAGAGAGTAGCTCACATGAATATACCTACCGCAGGAATAAAAAACTATGTACTATTAGGACCGCCAGGGAGCGGTAAGAGTACGCAAGCTGGTAAGCTCAAAGAAAAATTTTCGTTAGCTCATGTGGATGTAGGCAGTGAACTTCGTAAATTGGCAGAATCAGATACAGAGCTAGGGAACCGCATCCATGAAGTGATCAATGTTAAGAAAGAGCTCGTCTCAGATGGACTGATTGGTTGCGTAGTGGAACATGTACTGAAGGATATGGATGCCACTCAGGGTGTCCTAGTAGATGGAGCG
This sequence comes from uncultured Bdellovibrionales bacterium, assembly GCA_964649305.1. Taxonomy (GTDB): domain Bacteria; phylum Patescibacteriota; class Minisyncoccia; order Moranbacterales; family UBA1568; genus UBA1568. The sequence continues at coordinate 4,407 of CAZYOT010000023.1, read as the reverse complement.
CCACGAAGAATTTCTCAGGTAGATGAGGTGGAGGCTGCTCTGGTTTCACAGGGGAGAAAAATAGATAAGGTTATTTTTCTTGATCTTTCTCTAGAAGAGGCTATTAAGAGAATTTCTATCCGTTTCTTATGTCTTAACTGTAAGGCACCATACATCAAGAGTGACGAAATGCCTCTCGTATGTACCCTTTGTGGAGGAGAAATCGGACAGCGACAAGATGACACGCCGGAAGGAGTAGCTAAGCGTTATGAGGTGTTTATGGCTGAGACCCGGCCAGTTATTGAGTATTTTGAAGAAACGAGAATGCTTCTTCGAGTGGACGCCAGCCTTTCTCCAGAAGAAATTTTTGACTTTTTGACAGAGAAATTAAGCTAAAGCACCATGAATCTTTTTATCAAAAATGAACAAGAGATAGCAAGCCTGAGAGAGTCTTGTCGACTTTTGGCCGGAATTCTCGATGAAGTTCTAGCCACTGCTCAAGCAGGAGTGTCTACTTTGGAGTTGGATACCCTGGCCGAAAAAAGAATGCATGAAGTAGGTGGAGTGCCGATATTTAAGGGTTATGGTGCCGAAAGCGGAAGGCCTTTTCCGGGCTCTATTTGTAGTTCTATTAATGAAGAAGTGGTACATGGCATACCTCGTAAAGACTGTGTCCTAAAAGATGGCGATATACTCAAGATTGATATTGGTATGCGCTATCAGGGGATGGTTTCTGATATGGCCAGAAGTATCGCTATTGGGGAAGTGTCAGCAGAGGCTAAGAGGATTATGCGGGTGACCGAAGAAAGCTTGCTTCGGGGCATTGATACTCTGAAGCCTGGGGCTAAAGTCAGTGACTATGCTCGAGCTGTCCAGAATCATGTGGAGAAGAATGGTTTTTCGGTGGTACGTGATTTGGTAGGACATAGCGTAGGGCGTGAGCTCCATGAAGATCTTCAGATACCCAATTATGTGACCCGAGATGTCCCAGATGTGACTTTTGTCCCGGGGATGACTTTGGCTTTGGAGCCGATGGTGAACGCTGGTACCTATGAGGTGGAGATTGCTTCCGATGATTGGACGTTTATTTCTGCTGATGATAGACTGTCGGCTCATTTTGAGGATACGGTACTTATTACAGAAAAAGGAGTGGAAATTTTGACCCGCCCTTAGTCGAAGTTTTTTTAAAGTTAATTTTAAAAAGTAATTTCTTCAACCTGTATCAAAATTGACCGTCATAAGGTTTGCGTGCCAAGAACGTCTGCTCACGGGCCACATAAAGTGTCCAGGCTTGCATGCGTTCTAGTGGCCCTCTCAACCCTGTGACACTTACAATTTTTCACACGGTTTCAGAAATTCTTTTTAAAAATCACAAAAGCATTGTTTAAAAAAGTTGTGAGGTGACAGGAGATACAAAGTTTGTTTATTTCTGAATACCGTTGCGGATAATTGGCCGGATACTAAGCGAGGAAGCTACTAGAAAATTTGCGCACCCGGATAGAATATTCGCGGTAGCAAATTTCCTTAGCGATGAGCGCAGTAGCCTTCAATTAGGAGAACAGGTATGAAGAGGTAAATAACTTTGGTATAAATACAATAGATATTAGATATATGGAAACCAAAAACTTTTTAGCCCTTGATTGGGGGCGAGCCAAGGTGGGAGTGGCGCTCGCTCATGCGGAGACGCGGATAGCGGTGCCGTATGGTATTTGGCCTGTCGATGAGAATTTATGGTCTATTCTTGAAGAAATACTTCATATAGAGGAAATAGGGACAGTAATTTTGGGGGACCCCGAGCATCCAGAAGCTGACTTTGCAGAAGAGCTTATAGAGGTACGTGAAAAGCTCGCTACTCTGGGTGTAGCAGTAGTGATGCAAAACGAGATGTTTACGAGTAAGATGGCTCAGGCCAATAGACTAGAGGCTGCCAAAAAGGCTATCCAGGCCTACGATGACGCTGAAGCGGCACGTATCATGCTTACTGATTGGCTGGAGAAGTAAAAGCAGAATAAGAGATTTTTTTGAAGGAGGCCTGGTATGACAAGCCTCCTTTTTTTGTGCTAAAATGAAGGGAGAATATACACTACTTAATTATTGCTATGGAACAACCATTTCTTTCTGTTATCATTCCTTCTTATAAGGAAGGAGAGCGTATTGGACGTAACCTACTCGAAATCGACAAGCACTTGAAGGGTAAGAATTTTACCTACGAGATTTTGATTATTGTGGATGGGTCACCGGATAATACAGCAGAAATTTCTCGTAACTACGCGCTTCAGGTACCGAATGTCCGCGTGATTGAAAACCCAGAGAATCATGGTAAGGGCTATGTGGTACGCCAGGGACTTTTGGAAGCTACCGGTCAGTACCGACTTTTTCTTGATGCTGATGGCTCTACTTCGATCACCCATCTTGATGCTTTTTTGACGGAGTTTGAAGCAGGTTATGATGTAGTGATTGGTTCGCGTGATATAGAAGGGGCTTTTATTCAAGTACATCAACCAAAGCACCGTGAAATTATGGGGGATATGGGTAATTGGCTTATCCGTATTGTCCTTGGACTATGGAGCTATCCAGATACACAGTGTGGTTTTAAGATACTTAATGCTGAGGCTGCTCAAGAGGTAGCCAGTCGTATGGTAGTGGATCGCTTTGGTTTTGATTTTGAGCTCATTGCATTGGCCCATAAGCTTGGCTTTAAGGTTAAGCAGATGCCGGTACGCTGGATGAATGAAGAGGGCTCTACAGTGAGTTTGACTGGCAAGAATGGTTTTATTCAGGTGATTATTGATCTTTTCAAGACTCGTTTGCGTTTTTGGACAGGGCAGTATCACATTGGTTTGTACAAAAAAGGCAAGAAGGCCTAAATATCAAAAAAACTTCAATACAAAAATATGACGACACAAAATACAACCGAAGCTAAAGAAAGTAAGTATCCCTCAGAACTGAGGCAAGATATTATTACTGGTCATTGGGTAGTCATTGCTACTGGTCGTGCTAAGCGGCCGGATGAGTTTGTGTCGCCTTGCGAAGTAGCTGTATCAGCCAACGATCCTTTTGAAAATCCAGAAGAAAGTGGTCAGGAACCAGATGTACTCATCTATCGTCAAAATGATAATGATTGGAGCTTGCGAGTTTTCCCCAATAAGTACCCGGCTTTTGTGCATGGGCGTACACCCAAAGAGACTGGTGAAGGTCCATACTACGCCAAGACAGGCGTAGGGCATCATGAAGTAATAGTTACTCGCGATCCAGTGCATTCTATTGCTGAGATGGAAGTCTGGCGTGTGGCTGAAATTATCGATGCTTACCAGGAGCGATACTTGGCACTTATGAACAAGAAGTCAGTGTCGTACATTCAAGTTTTTCATAATCATGGCCGAGAAGCTGGAGCTTCACTGCCACATCCTCATTCACAGTTGATGGCTATCCCAGTTATTCCTTCAGAGCTCATTATTGATCTTGAGGGTTCTAAACGCTATTTCCAGGCTCACCATGAAAATGTCTTTGATGTTATTTTGGAGCATGAGCTGGATGTCAAAAAAAGAGTTATTTTTGAAAATGAACATTTTGTGGTTTTTTGTCCGTATGCCTCACGCAGTGCTTTTGAGGTCTGGGTGATGCCGCGACGTGATAATGCTTATTTTGAGCGGATTACCGACGAGGAGAAGTTTTCTTGCGGCGAAGCACTTAAGATGGCACTTGCTAGTCTTTTTAAGGGATTGGAAAATCCAGCCTATAATTTCTTCATCCACACCGCACCTTGTGATGGTCAGGAATACAAACATTTCCGATGGCACATAGAGATAATACCTCGCACCACTGTATGGGCTGGTTTTGAGCTCTCTACCGGTATCGAGGTTTCTACCATTGAGCCAGAAGTAGCGGCAGCCTTTCTCCGTTCCCAAATTGCCTAATATTTACCGTATGAAAAAACCGTTTCTTTTGGTGGCTAATCTTAAAATGAATCTCCTCTCTCGAGATGAAGTCAAACAGTATCTTCAGGTGCTCCATCGTGAAGCTGAAGGGCGAAAGATAACCCAGGCAGAAGTAATCATGTGTCCGCCAATGCTCTGGGTCAATGAGTTTAGTCATGTGCTAGGAGGGTTTCATAACGGCGCGCAGAATGTTTTTTGGGTGATATCACCAGTCATGCTCAAAAACGACGGCATCGAATATGTTCTGATTGGACACAGTGAGCGTAGACTCTATGCAGGGGAAACAGATGAAATTGTACGTACGAAGACTCATAGCGCTTTGAAACATTTGCTAACGCCCATTGTCTGTATCGGAGAGTCAGAAGAGGAGCGCCGAAGAGGAATGGTAGCCAGTGTCTTGGAGATGCAATTGGTGAGTATCGTGACATGACTTTCCAAACTGCAGGCAGAAAAAGTGATTATTGCTTATGAGCCACGTTGGGCTATAGGG
>CAZYOT010000022.1:0-13683 GCA_964649305.1 uncultured Bdellovibrionales bacterium | reverse complement strand
TCCCCGGAAAATACCTGGGAAACCGAGCGCGTTATTGATCTGATTGGCAAAATCAGAGCGCCCCGTGGCTACTACATACGCACCGCCAGCCTTGGCTTCATCAGGGGTAATCTCTGGTACTGGATTAGCCAGAGCAAACACAATCGCCTTTTGATTCATCTTGGCTATGTCTTTTCTATCCAGAAGATTTGGTTGAGAAACGCCAATAAAGACATCTGCACCTACAATTACTTCTTTAAGTCCTCCCTCGAAGTTCTCTTTGTTAGTGTAAGCTAGAAGGGCTTTTTTGGATTCTGTGAGATTCTTACGCTTGCGGCTTATCACTCCCTCGCTATCAAGGACAAAAATGTGGGCGACGCCGTAGAGAGCAATAAGGTGGGCCACCGCCTGACCTGCTGCTCCAGCTCCGCTTATCACTACGCGAACTTTTTCTTTTTTCTTACCTGCTGCCTTGAGAGCATTGATCAGTCCCGCCAGCACCACCAAGGCAGTACCGTGCTGATCATCATGAAGCACAGGGATAGAAAGCTCTTTCTGGAGAGCTTTTTCAATAGCAAAACACTGAGGAGCAGCAATGTCTTCTAAGTTGATACCACCAAAGGTTGGAGCTAAGTTCTTGACGGTAGCAATGATTTCTGCCGGATCTTGTGAAGCCAGTACAATTGGAAAAGCATCGATACCACCAAGCTCTTTGAAGAGCACAGCCTTTCCCTCCATCACAGGCATAGCAGCTTCTGGCCCAATGTTACCAAGACCAAGGACCGCAGAACCATCAGAAATGACTGCTACGGTATTCTTGCGGATGGTATATACATCAGCGAGTTTCTTGTTCTTAGCAATTGCCATCGACACTGCTCCTACTCCAGGGGTATAGACCAAACTCAAGTCTCTTCTATTCTTGACTCGGAGCTTCGGATTGACGGCAATCTTTCCCTGATGCTTGGCGTGGAGCAAAAGAGCCTCTTCCTGGAGGCTCCCCGCTTTCTTTTGAGAATTTTTCTTTACTGTTTTCTTTGCAGCCATAGAATAATTTATTTATCCTTCTTCTTATCGATGCGGTCGAGCTTGAGCACATGCACCAACTGGTACACCACAAAAGCAGTAGCTAAGAGAGTGATAATAGATGAAATAATCAAACCATACCCAATAGCTACTTCTGGCTGCTCAGCCACTTTGTTCTCGGGCACAATTATCCATTTCAATTTGTTAAGGTCAATTCCGCGAGTCATGAGAGCTACAATGGGTGCGATCAACTGATCGACAATCACCTTAACTGAGGCTCCAGCAGCGGTACCGATGGCCAAACCGACCGCTAGTCCCACTACTCCCTGCTCACGCACAAAATCCAAAAAACCTGATGTATGTTTTGACATAAAACACGTTAACTCAATAATTACATATACGCTCAGTATAGCCCTCACACCCCTCGTGTCAACGATACTATCATTTCTTCATCCTTGACGAAGCCAACAAAAAACCCTCAAGTCTGCTACAATAAAAGAGTAATTTTTAGCTATTACTACTATGTCAAAAGGACTTGGTCTTATCGGACTACTCATCATCATTGGGGCCGGAGCCTACTTCTATACCCAGCAGATGTCCAAGGAAGAAGCCAGTGGAGGAGCGATGGAGGCACTCGACAAAGCCAAAGACCTCAAAACCACCATGGAAGAAAAGGGTGTAGTATCTTCTATCAAAGACGCTATGGGACTCGGTACTGCCATGAAGTGTACCTATACTACGGATGAGACCGATCAAAGTTTTCAATCAGAAGTACTCGTAGAAGGCGAGAAGTTTCGAGCGACTTCCACTGTAAATGGGACTAAGAGCTACGTACTCTCAGATGGTACCGACCAATACATGTGGACCGACAAAGACACTAAAGGATTCAAAATGAGCAAGGCTTGTCTAGATGAATTCAAAAGCAAGTTCCCTACCCCCGAGAGCAACAAAACCACTGCGCCAAAAATGGAAGATGCCAAAACAGCTCTCGATATGGCCAAGAATGTCCAGTGTAGCCCTGCAGGAAGTGTAGACCTCACTGTGCCAAAAGACATCACTTTCACCGACCAATGTGCCATGATGAAAGATTCCATGAAAGCCCTCGAGCAAATGAAAAACAAGATGCCAGCGGGAATCGAAATGCCTCAAATGGCTCAGTAACAATTTCTCAACAAAAAACCGTCCCGCACTTTTTCTAAGGTGCGGGACGGTTTTTCTTTACTTCTTTTTTGGTTCAGGTAAGTCTCTCCCTATAGCTTCAAATAATTCACGAAGAAAATCTTTTTCTTCTATCTGCTCATCAGTGAGGATATACGTATCTTTAGCACCTGGGTAGGCTGGGCCCATTTCATTGTCACCAAGGATCTCCTCACTGCTCGGGGTCACCTTAGCAAAAACCATACTGTCACAAAGAAGCGCTACCACTTTGTCATCATAGTAGAGTGCATACTCCCCAAACATGGCGCGCACTCGAGCCCGCTCATCATCCACTTGATCTAAGATGTACTCTGCAAAATCTTTTTTGGTTGCCATGATTTTGTACTAGCGGAGATGAAGATCCGCCAAAGGCGGGCAGGGATTCTTACCAGCGGAAGAGGCGAGATTCGAACTCGCGGTAGAGTTTCCCCTACGCTTGCTTTCCAAGCAAGTACCTTAAACCGCTCGGCCACTCTTCCGTGTACCAAAAGAGTTTACCTTACCTCCTGGATACCGACAAGCTTCATCTTTTCATCGGTCTCGGTGCGACCAATAAAGAGGACTATTTTATCTCCTGCCTGCACTCGGCCATCAGCCTTGGCAGAATTCAAAAGTTTTTGTTTCTGCTCTTCGATGGCAGTCACTCCTTCATAGAGATACGGCTGCACGCCCCAGACCAGGGCCAGCTCCTGCCAGGTACGACGATCACTGGTCGCCACCAGAAGCTCTTTCTCCGGACGGAAGTGCGAGAGAAGTCTTGCTGAAAGTCCGCTCTCAGTCATCACTACCACAGCCTTGGCATTAAAACTCTTGGCTATCTCATACGCACTCCGGACTAGGATAGAGTATTCGTTACGAAAATTGAGACTCAAGGCTCGGTAGACATCATCGTAAGGAGATTCTTCGGTCTTAGTGACTATTTCAGCCATGGTAGCAATAGTCTCCACTGGATATTTACCCATAGCAGATTCCTCAGAAAGCATCACCGCATCGGTGTGGTCTATCACCGCATTGGAGACATCGCTCACTTCAGCCCGAGTCGGATGTGGATTCTCAGTCATGCTCTTCATCATCTGAGTGGCGACAATCACTGGCTTTGCCGAAGAAAGACTCTCATGAATAATCCGCTTCTGGAGAAGGACTACTTCACTCGTAGGCATCTCTATCCCGAGGTCTCCACGGGCTACCATCACAGCATCAGTGGCTTTGACAATCGATGAGAGATTGGCGATGGCAATTTTTCGTTCAATTTTGGAAATAATTTTTGGTACGCGCGCACCTTCACCAGCTATCATTCTCATTTCATCACGCACCGTCTGGATATCCTCAGCAGAGCCTACAAATGAGAGCCCGACATAGTCCACTTGGTGCTCCACGGCAAAACGTAAATCTCGCTTATCTTTCTCTGAAAGAATCTCTAAATCAAGGTCTGAATCGGGCAGGATTACTCCTTTACGATTCTTAATCAATCCCTTGCTCAAAGCCTTGGTCTTGAGACACTCCCCTTCACGCTCGGTAACTTCAAGCTCTATAGTGCCATCTTCAATCAGTATCTTATGACCCGGGAGGATACCGTCAGAAATACCTTTCATATCTAGCAAAATCTCGGCGCTACACTCAGGGTGAGCAATATCGCTCACCGTCACAACAGTATCTTTTTCTACCGGAATCTCTGCCTTGACTTCAGTACGGATACGCGGTCCCTGCATATCAGCCAGCACTGCTATAGCTTGATTTTTCTCGCGTGAAATTTCTCTCACTCGGTCCAACACTTCCTGATGGGATGCATGCTCTCCATGAGAAAAGTTAAGGCGCACCACATTCATGCCTGCGTCTACCATACGCTCCAGCATTTCTTTAGACTGGCTGGCTGGACCAATAGTTGCTACGATTTTTGTACGTTTATGTAACATTTTTTTATTTTATATTTCATAGCTAGTATACCGAAGCTAATAAGTTAGAACAAGTTTGTAAATAAGAAAAAAGGAGTGAAGTGCATTGCTGCTCTTCACTCCCTTCTTGCGACCGATGATTCTCGGTCTAGTTGCCGTTTCCGGTATAACGCATGTTGGCGTCAAACGGCTCCGACGAGCGTGACTGGCAGCGCTCGTTGACGACTCCACCATTGATAGGTGTGCCATCACGACGACGGGTGGTGGTCATGACACGATCGCAGTAGGCTGCGGGCGTGGTATGAAGCATGTCGGCGTAGGTCCGATCCCGGACCTCCTCGCAACTCCGGAGACTTTGATTGGCTCCGTTATTGTAGTTGCTCCGATAGTTGTTGTAGTAGCCGTAGCGGTTGCCACGGATCAGACGATCCGCGAGAGCCGCGCCAACCTGTTGGCCAGCCTCATTCCAGCCGCGCCGATTTTCATCTCGGCGGACTTCTCCCATACACTGCCGGAAGGCAGCCTGAGAGAAGCTGGTAGCCAAGAGCACTTGCTCCGGCGTAGCATTCGGCTCGCGAAAGCCAAAAACCTCCGGCGAAGTGGCACTCTGACTCGACTGAGCCACCTGCCCTTGAGAGGGGGTATCCTTAAAGTAGCAAGCTACCCTGACGTCTCGCGGCGCACAATCTGCCGGCTTGGCTTCAGCTGCCGAAACAGTGAAGAAGGCAATGGCAGCCAGAGCGGCGGCGGAAATCTTCTTGAAACTGAACATGGGAAATATCCTTCCTTGATTTACTGATATGAAATTGTCAAAGGGCATTCATTTAACTTGACTCTATATTATACACCCTAAAACATCATTTGTCAACAGTTCTGAGGTATAAATGGCTTAGATAAAACAAAAAATCCCCTTCTGCCAACTGACAGAGGGGATGTATATTTCATTAAATCTCTCTACAGAGCCATTTTTTCTACAATATCCTTGATCACTGGAATTCTCCAGGCTTTTCCCGATAACACCTGTATCAAAGCCACGATATCCACTCCTACGAGAATCACAAAGGCCCCCCAACCAATAAGCGGAATCCAAAAGACAAATGACCCCACTGCAAAGGCGATAGCCAGCACCAATCCCTGCTTGGCATGAAATTGAGCAAAAGCACTGTCACGCTTAAGGAGAAGTGGTACAAGACAAAAAATCCCAAAGTATGAGAGAGCGGCTATATATTTATTATTAGTCACATCCTGTTCATCAAAAACATCGTGCTCTCGTGGTTGTGTCTCAGTCATAGTATTACTATTAATCTTCTAAAATATTTTGGTCTACTAGTTCCTGTAAGATATCCTCAGGTATAGGGTTACGTTCTGGGCTAACTCCTGGATAACGCCAGGCACTGATGATTTTAAGTTCGTCTCGCTCTAGCGAAAGTTCATTCATTTTTAATTTAGCATTTTTATTTTTTATTTTTTTTTGGTACATCACCCAAATTTCCTGTTTCCAAGTTTCCTTAGCAGAAGGAAACTTGCCCGCCTCATTACCTACAGGGTTATGGGCTGGGCTCTTGTGAAAAATCTCGGAGATACGCTTAGGGTTCACTGGCTGCATGACAGCTATTGTCTTGGCAGCTACACCAGTCTCTGTACGATACGGTCTTCGTATCACTCCTCGTACTTTTTGCATACTCAATCCATACTGTTTCATCTTGTACTCAGCATGGCGCGTGAGACTGACAGGACCGCTGGATTTTCTATTGCCCTCCTTACTCTCACTTTTCTTTTTTTCCTGAAAACGTTTACGAGCAATAGCTGCAAATTCCTGGTAACTAGGCATACGCGCTTAGTTATTTCACTTCCATCCCACGAAGAATAGCTATACGCTCTTCTATCGGTGGATGAGTCATGAAGAGTTTTGAGAAATTCTTACCCTTGAGAGGATTGGAAATATAGAGGTGAGCGGTGGCACGATTGGCTGCTTCGAGTGGTTCGGTATCGGCAGAAATTTTTTCCAATGCGCGTGCTAATCCTTCTGGATAGCGTGTGAGGAGTGCGCCTGAAGTATCAGCCAAAAACTCACGCTTACGTGAAATAGCCAGTTGCAAAAGTGTGGCAAAAAATGGAGCCAGCAGGGACAGGATAATAGCTACCACAAAAAATATCACTTGCCCTTGGCCACGATCTTCATTATCTCTGCCACCAAAGAAAGCAATATGTCGAAACCAATCTGCCAGCAAAGCTACGAAGCCTACGAGAATAACCACTACCGTAGAGATAAGCGTGTCTCGATTACCTATGTGAGAAAGCTCATGGGCTATTACACCTTCGAGTTCACTGGGCTCCAGGCGCGCCACAATACCCGTTGTCAGACACACTACACCATGTTCAGGATTACGTCCTGTTGCAAAGGCGTTTAGAGCACTGTCTTCCATGATATAAATCTTTGGCATCGGCAAACCCGCCGTGATAGCCAGATTTTCTACCAGACGATAAATCTCACGGTGGGAGTTTTCATCGAGCGGATGAGCATTACTCATCTTGAGTACTATCTGATCACTAAACCAGTATGAGGAAATGCTCATAAGGATTGAAAATCCCACTGCTCCATAGAGAATCCCTCGTGACCCCAGAGCCCCGGCAAACACATACGCCACCCCAATCACAAAGGTCAAAAAGATGCCAATGTAAAGCCAGGTGAGGCGAATGTTTTTATCTTTTTGATTGTAAAGCGTTGCCATAATCTGTGATTACCAGGTCGTAGTTAGAAAGCTACGTTTGGCACAGCTTTTTCTCCCTCATCTACCTGAAAGAATTCACGCTTGGTAAATCCAAACTGTGAGGCAATAAGACTGGATGGAAATACTTCAATTTTGGTATTCAGTTCCATCACATTACCATTGTAGAAACGGCGAGCAGCTTGAATCTTATTCTCTGTGTCAGAAAGTTCACGCTGTAGTTCGAGAAAGTTTTGGTTAGCCTTGAGATCAGGGTAGTTCTCAGCTACTGCAAACAATGTTTTAAGTGTGCCAGAAAGAGCGTTCTCAGCATCAGCCTTAGCCACGCCGCCAGTACTCATAGCAGCTGTACGCTCTTGCGTTAGCTTCTCAAGCAAGGTGTCTTCATGAGTGGCGTAGCCTTTGACGGTATTGATAAGATTGGGAATCAAATCATAACGTCGCTTGAGCTGGACATCAATATCGCTCCAAGCTTCTTCTACACGCACCTTGAGACGCACCAATGAATTATAGAGACCGATAATATAGAGTACGATGAGTACCACCACTCCAATAAGGATATAACTAAGTTTCATATATTTAACTTAATGACTTATATAGATAGCTCCAGTATAGCACAATTTACTACCTTCTTTTGCCCTCATGGCCTGCCCATGCACTACAACTTCAATGCCATAGAACCCAGCCCTAGCTAATACTTTAACTTGTTATAAGTTGTTGGCTTCAGTATACTACTAGTACTAAGAAAAAACGTATGGATTGGCAGAGCTATCTTGTATGGGCAATACCCATTGGCGTGGGTCTTTTGGCTCAAATTGTGAAGTTTACCATTTTTAGCGTACGGAATGGCTGGCAGTTTGAGTATATTTTCACTCATGGTCACATGCCGAGCGCTCATACTGCTTTTGCTACTGCTCTTCTCGTTTCTATTGGCTATTTTGAGGGAGTGCACTCGGGGGCCTTTGCAGTAACCGTTGGTCTCGCCTTTCTTATCATCGACGACGCCGTGCGTATCCGTATGCACTTAGGTGACCAGGGGCGCTATCTCAACATGCTTGTCGAGCAACTCAACTTGAGTAAAGAACAATTTCCTCGCCTCAAAGAACGAGTTGGACATCGTGTGAGTGAAGTTATTGCTGGTGGACTTTTTGGTGCTCTGTTTACTGTCCTAAGTATCTTTCTTTTACATTAGAGTGACATTTAAAAAGGCCCCGAGAGCTTTTGCTCTGGGGCCTTTTTTGTTGATCTTAGATCTTCTGGACTTACTTGCGCAAAGCAGGATGTGTCCAGATACTCTTGATAGTCCGCGGACCGTCAACACGGTTCCTGTAGAGAAAATCGTGATGACGAGGTACCCTGCGGGCAGAATCTCGCCGTTTCTTGGGCCAGCGAAGCTGTACCGCAGAAAGAGCTGTACTGATCGCTTTCCCTTCTCCATCGTAGAATGCTACGTGCTCATTGCCATCATGCATATCATACACGATGATATCGCCCGGAAGCATTTCTTCTTGTGTGACTTCATGCCAGGATGACGCTCTGAGAAGAGTCTCGACCTCTCTCATCCACGTATTCCACTGCTCACAGAGACCAAAGTGCTGGAGAATTGAGAGGACGAAGTAGGCACAAGAGTACCGACCACCAGAGACAACATCATTTGTCCCACTCTCCTGAATAATGGGCAGATACGAATATGCCGCACAACCAACCATCTTGCGAATGAAATGAAGGTACGCTGGACATAAATCCAAAGTGCCTTCTTCGCCAATTTGCGGGTCCAGAAGCATTGCCTGAAGCGCATTAAGACGAGAAGGTTCGCTAGAGATATCCTCCTGCATGAGAGTATTCCTTTCTATAAATTGAATGAAGAACGTGCTTCTTTCTAGCATTATTAAGTAAAAGGGTCAACCATATGGCTAACCCTCTCCATCTATTCTTTTTTAGCGAGCTCTTCTTCTATCACCTGGCGTTCACTCCATGGGATACGCTGGTCACCAATAGCCATGCTGGTCTCAGCGCCCTTACCCGTGACGAGGATGATGTCACCCTGTTCAGCTAGCTCAATAGCTTTAGCAATAGCTTCCCTCCGATCATAGATACGAAAATACTGATTACCACGTTTACGAGAAATACCTGCTTCAATTTCATTAATGATCTGCTCGCCATCTTCAAAGTACGGATCTTCATTGGTAAGGATGACTACATCGGCGTACTCAGAAGCGATAGTCCCGAGTATTGGTCGCTTACCACGATCACGCTCTCCAGTAGAGCCAAAGACATGAATAATCTTGGTGCCAGGAATCTTGAGTGGACGCACGGAGGCATAGAGTTTCTCAAAGGCATCCGGAGTGACTGCATAATCGATTATGATATCTACCCCTTCCTTAGACTCTAGACATTCCATCCGTCCAGGAATACCCATCATCTGCTTGAGTGCTCGCCTGGTTACCTCTGCATCAATATCGAGGATACGCGCAGTAGCTATAGCTGCCAAAGCGTTTTCAATATTAAAAAACCCAGGGATATGAAGACTGTATTCCTCCTGTCCTACCATAAATTCTGTGTGACTGAAGTTGAGTCGGATACTTGCCCCATACACAGCCACATCTTTATTCTTCGTGCTATAGAAACGCACGTTCTCAGGCTTAGCCACCGCTTCCGCAAAGTACTCCGGCACTTCCATATCAGCATTAATCACTGCATACTTTGCACCCAAGAATAATTTACGCTTCGCCTTTCGATACTCCTCCATGGTGTGGTGATAGTCGAGGTGCTCTCTCGTTACATTGGTCATCACCGCTATCTCATACGGTATCCCCCAGACACGCGACTGATCAAGTGCATGGGATGAAGTTTCAATCACGGCATACTCACAGTCTTTTTCTACCGCTTCACGAAGAAACTTCTGGAGTGACCAAGCAGAAGTAGTAGTAAACTTAGAGGTATTCACCCGCTGCTCATCACCCATCCAAAAATCAATAGTAGAAGCTACAGCTGCCTTCTTACCCGCCTCACGTAAGATAGCCCCTATCATCTGAGTGGTAGTGGTCTTACCGTTGGTGCCAGTTATACCAATTATCTTGAGTTCTTTGGCGGGAAAACCAAAGTAGACATTAGCTGCTACAGCACAACTGAGGTGGTATATGTTTTTGAGCCACTGGGGCATGAGTAGAGAGATGGTGCGTTTCATAAAAATGTTTTGAGAGAGTGAAGAACTCGATAAAAAAAGTAATGGGCAGGTCGCAACATCATATCATAGCTACCGGGAAAAAGAAGCGACTCTGTCTTGGGCGCAAAACCCTGCTTAAAGCGAGTAATGCCAGACCAGTCTTTACCTTTGGCTGCTGGTGTCTTGATGGCTACTCCTCCAAAGTCATACTGCTTACAACCTCTACGCTTAGCCTCTTGTATTTGTCGCCACTGGAGGAGATGCGGAGCCATCAGGTTTCTCCCTGTATCACCAGAACCTCCATGTAGATAGTAAGCAGTTCCTTGATAAAAATACACAAGACTACCAGCAAGGACCCTACCATCCTTCTTGGCCACAAACAATTCACAAGCCTTTGTATCTAAATATGAGAGAAACGCTTGGTAGTACGAGCGTGGGTGGAAATGAATACTTTTCCGTTTAGCGGTACTTTCCATAATATCGAGGAATGCCTGTATCTCCTCTTTTTTGCGAGTGATTTCCACTACCACTCCCTGCTTCTCTGCCAAGCGAATATTATAACGTGTCTTGGATTTCATCTCCTTCAAAAGTACCTCTTCATCCAGCGTAATATCCATCATCAAAATCTCTCTTGGTTGTACATCGTGAAAAGCTGGCTTCATCTTGAGTCCCACTTCCTGTGCCAGTGTTTCTTTGAGCTCAGGTGATTGCGGTTCAACTCGAAGGAATACCCATCCTTCTCTCTCGGCATAGGCTATCAATTTTTGCCATTCTTCTTTGGTAGCTAGGCTTCCTGGAAATCGAGGCGCATAACCATATGACCCAAGTCCAAGTGGTAACTTACTTATTGTTCCGTAAATACATTCGCCAACATTCCATGTAGTCTTGCTACAAGCTTGCTGAAAAGTAGCCCACTCTCGTGACTGAAACAATCCTCCATCTGGCTGTACTGATACCTGTTTCATGTTACTTACCAAGACTTTTGAGAGCGAGTCTAATACGCGCGCCAATATCAGTGATCTCCTTTGGTACGAGCTTCATAGCTTCGCGAGCCTGAGTAACTGAGTAACCCAAGGCAGTGAGTGCCTCTATGGCTTCTTGATCGAGACGGGCCTCTGTGTGATCTGAGAGATCCCCCTCCTCCACCTTATTCTGAAGTTCAAGTATCACACGCTCGGCCATTTTCTTACCTACACCTGATACTCTTGTGAGAATACTTGGGTCCTTGTGGACAATAGCGGTACGGATAGTTTTGGTGTCAGCAATAGAGAGAATAGAGAGAGCTACTTTCGGGCCAATGCCTGAGACTCCTATCAAAAGCTCAAACATGACTTTTTCTCCCTCTTCGAGGAAACCGTACAACAAAAAAGCGTCCTCCCGCACATGGGTATGGATATAAAAATGAGCCTCTTCGAGACCAGCAAGCTTGCCTATAGTATAGGTAGTGACTTGGACACGATAGCCCACGCCACCCACCATCACCACGACGCTATTGGCCTTGAGACTTCGGATTTTTCCTTCTAATTCTGCAATCATATTCCTATTGTAGCACGCCCACTCTTGCCTAAAAAGCCTATCTATGCTAAAAATAGTCTGTCTCAGTAAATCTCTCTATAAGATTTTAATCACTTGGTTAAAGGATTTTGGGCCTATCTAACCCCTAATACCTACAACCTAACAACTCATCAAAAGCTATGCCAATCAAGAACTCCCCGAAGAAGTACATGCGCGCTTCAGCGAGCCGTACCATCAGCAACAAAATCGTCAAAGGTGCTGTCAAAAGTGTTATCAAAAAGACTCGTGAAGCTGCTAAGGCTGGCGACACAAAGATGTCAAAAGAGCTGATGCAAAAAGCTCAGAAGGCTCTCGACAAAGCAGTACAGAAAAATATTATCAAGAAAAACACTGCTGCTCGCAAAAAGTCTCGCCTAAACGCTCTCGTAAAAAAGGCTGCTAGCAAATAATACAGTCCTCAAAAAATCTCCCATCAATGGGAGATTTTTGTTTGTTAGATTTTCCAAGCCACCAGATCTATAGCCACCCCCTGATCAATCAGGCCTCTCTTGATATCACTATCATAGCCTCGTATTACTCTATGTGCTTCCTTGAGACGCGAGAGAGGAAACTCTCCGAGTACTCGAGCAAGTTTACTAGCCACAAATGGACTTACTCCACTGGCTTCCGCTAGCATGCGGTCCTGGCGGATACCTTTGTCATACGCTTCGCGAAGCATCAGGAGCTGACGTACCTGCCACGCACAAAGACCAAGAATAGGGAGAGCGTCTTTTTTCCAAAGATAGGCATTATGAAACAGAAGAGTTGCTTTTTCTCTTTCACCTCGAGCCAAAGCATCCAGAGCAAGAAAGGCTGTATCCTCGAGCGCAGGCTCAAGGAGTACTTCCACTTCCTCTAGAGAGACTGTTCCTTCATTTTTATACACCAATACTTTCTCCAACTCACTATGAAGCTTGGCTGTGTCTTTACCTACGCGTTCCATAAATACTCTTTCTGCCTCTCTCTCAAAAGAAACTTTGTTTGTATTATCAGCAAGGAGAGTCTGAAGCAGTTTCTTTCTTGCATCATCGCTTGGTACATCACACTGGTAGACTTTGATATTCGGCAATGCCAGAAGAGCTCTGGTGTAGAGCTCTGTTTTTTTGAGCGCTCCTTCTTCAACTATAAGCCACTCTAGAGCATCTTTCTTTTCTTTTATTTCATTGAGTAGTTCTGCTCTTGCTTCTTCGGTAAGGAGTGAGGGCTGATTAAGGACCAGGTATTTAGTATCCGCAAAAAGATCTACCTCGCTGGCTTCAAATACAGCCTTGAGACGCTTAGTACTTACGTCATCTGAAAAGTCGAATTCCACAATCTGGCCCGTGCTGTTTTTAGCTAAAAAAGCGCTTTTAAGGGCGCGTTTTTGCTTCAAGAGGAGATAGAGGTCTGAGCCAGTGAGAAGAGTAATCATATGCCTATTATAGCAAAAACCCACCGCTCTAGCGATGGGTTTATTTTTACTCTTTTATGTCTACATGACAGGCTCCCACTTGAGAGTTTGACCCGGTTCGAGGATGTCTACCCAAATCTGACCTGGGACAAACATAATCTCTTCTCCGTTGGCATCATAGAACATGAGTTTGCTATCGATACTACTCTTGTCTTTCTTCCACTTACCTTTCACTTCCTGTCCGTTCATATAGTAATAAGCATCTCCACTATCAGTACGATCATACCATGGGTCTCCGAGCTGCATGTTGTTGTATTGACCCTCTATCTGCTCTGACTCAGCAATCAACACTACGACGTTCTTTGGAGAAACGCGCTGGTTATTATTGCGGTCAATATCTTCGACATTACCCCAAATACGCTTGTACACATTGGTAGCCTGATCATAGTCATATTCAGCAGCGAATGGTCCCGCAAAAGCCACACGGAGGTGTCCACCCTTGGCACGGCTCTCGAGCGGTGCTTCAGCCTGGTGCTTGTATCCTACAAACTTGTTTTCCATACTGTACCCAAACTCTTTGGCACAAGCCACAAACTTAGCTGGCTCACCATAGCCACTGTCTACACCTCGGTCCATCCCTTCCTTGCGGAAACATGGGTTATCGCTACAGGCATTGGCTAACTTACCAGCATCACCATTACAGTTGATGTTTTCAATTTCACCACGATCCAAAATACCCTTAGCAAGACCGGT
>CAZYOT010000021.1:0-14081 GCA_964649305.1 uncultured Bdellovibrionales bacterium | reverse complement strand
CTACTCGACAAAAGTTCACATTCTTGAGACCAGTTGCGATGTATCCAATATCTCCCGCATAGAGCTCGGGCGTAGCCGTCATCATTGGCTTGAAGCATCCTACTTCTACTACCGTGCTTTCTTTCTCGGTAGCGAGCATATGAAGCACGTCATCGCGTTTGAGCTTGCCATCCACCACATTGACATAGGCTACTACACCCTTGTACGTATCATAGACAGAATCAAAAATCAGAGCTCGAAGTGGTTTCTCTACATCACCACTCGGGGCTGGCACACGGCGGATGATTTCTCGAAGGACATTCTCTACACCGATACCTGTCTTACCAGAAGCTTCGAGGATATCCTCCTCCTTACATCCCAGGATATGGATAATTTCCTTTTTGGTTTTCTCGACTTCAGCATTTGGAAGGTCTACCTTGTTGACCACCGGGATGATCTCTAGTCCCTGTTCAATAGCGAGATAAAGATTAGCCAAGGTCTGCGCCTGCACACCCTTGGTGGCATCTACAAGAAGCACAGCGCCCTCTACAGCAGCAAGTGAGCGTGAGACTTCATAGTGAAAATCCACATGCCCTGGGGTGTCGATAAGATTAAGGAGATAGTCCACGCCATCTTGTGTGACCTCCATCTGCACCGGCTGAAGCTTGATAGTAATGCCTCGCTCCCGCTCGAGATCCATCTGGTCTAGAAGCTGCTCCTTCATCTTCCGCTTCTCTACTGTATGAGTAACCTCAAGCAAGCGGTCAGCCAATGTGGACTTACCGTGGTCGATGTGCGCAATTATGCAAAAGTTTCTTATATTTTCCTGATTTCTTACCATATAGGTCAACCTTAAAAGCGACTTGCCCCGTTACACATCGCTAGTGTAACCGGGGTAATACAAAAATTGCGGATGTTTTGCTGTTTCATAGTCTGCGCTGAATTATGCCTTATTTAGAGCCTTTTTGCAATACCCAAGCTTTTCTCAATGTCCCCACTACTCTCTATTGACTTTTACCTAAAATAGGTGTATAATATGAAGTCAGGTGAGATTCGCTCCCTGACAAACAGTTCTTTGGGTTAACGCCCCTAAATCTGCCCAAGGAGGCAACAATGGACAAACCTAAGCTGATGTGGCAAATCATTGGTCGCCCAGTCGAGTGTCTTTTTGAGACCATTGAAAAGTTCACTCTCAACGATCAATTCTATCGCCGCACCTGTTTCGTCTGGTACGGGGTTGTGCTGGTAGCTATTTTTGCAGGCTACCATGCCACGCCCACTCCATCAGAATCCACTCTTGGATTCTGGAGCGCCTTCTGGCACGGACTCATTGCGTGGCATGCTCTGGTCATCTCCCTGTTTGTGGACTCGGTATCGATATACTCGCCGCCGTCAGGCAGCGACTTGTACAACTGGGGATTCTTGTCGGGCGTCAGTCTCAGTGTATCTCTGCCATACCAACGTCAGGTGATGAAATGGCGCCACAAGACCGGAAGGTCTTAAACAGGAGGGCTCTGCACAGCGTGCATCCCTCCCACCAAATTTTTATATTACACTTCTACAGCCTCAGCTGTTTTTATTTTCTCTTGCTTTCTATCAACTACTCACTATCACCTACCCACTCGTTTGTTACCATTCTCCCCGCTCCGGATGATCCTCCACCGCTTCAGGCTGACGAAGCAGTTTATGTAAGATGAATCGTTTAATAAGATTGAGCTCCCCTACTTCTAGCCAGTAACAGAAAAAGACATAGGCCACTCCACCAATAGACACACCTAAGAGGAGCTGCAGGAAGACCTCTACAAAGGTATCCAGCTCATTGGTCGTGAGCGCAAAAAGGGACTTCGAGAACTGGGCGATGATCCCTGCCAAAAAAGCGGCGAAGAAAATTTTGGCAATAGGGAAGAAAAACGCCTTGTCGTCCCATTCCACCACTCTCTTCCTAAGATATATGTAAAGCAAAACAATATTTAAGATACTGGCAACAGTAAAAGTGATGGCCAAAGCCTGCACATGATAATACGGCAAGAGTAATGGAATCAAAGCGATATGAATAGCTTCACTCGCCAATGCAATATAAAGAGGGGTTTTGGTATTCTGATACGCAAAGAAGGCACGGGCAAAAAGCGGGATAAGACTCTGAGCGAAAAGACTGATAGAGAAATACTTTAGGATTTCAAAGGTGACAATTGTATCTTCCCAGTCAAAGTTTCCTGCCCCGAGAATGACACGTACAAACTGAGCTCGGAAGATAATTAAGGCAATGGAGCATGGCACCACAAAGAAAAGAATTCTTCGTGAAGTCTCTGAGAGAGTATTAAAAAACTTCTGATTTTGCTTCTTGGCTGCAAACTCACTCAAGCTTGGAAAGACCGCCAGAGAAAAGGCAATCCCAAATAAGCCCAATGGCACGCTCTGAATATTGTTGGCAAAAGTATAGGCAGAGAGGCTACCGGAAGCCAGAAGCGAGGCAAAGGCTGTCACAGCAAGTAGGCCCACCTGAGTCACACCCATTGAGAGTGAGCGAGGAATCATCAGAAGAAGAACCTTGCGCACCTCGACATCTTTATAAAACTGCATGAGCGAACCTTCCAAACGAAAACCCGACTGCTTGAGAGCTGGGTACTGGATAGCCATATGCATAAGTGCACCTATCACCACTCCCCAAGCCAGACCACTCACCCCAAGGAAACGAGTGAGGAAAACCGCGCCAAAAATAATACCGATATTATAAAAGATTGGCGCCAACGCATAGGCTGCAAAACGCTTAAGTGAAATCAGGGCTCCACCAAATACAGCACTGATACCAAGGAGTAACGGAGAGAGGAGCATGATCCGAGTGAGACTGATTGTTAGTTCTAGTTTTTCTCCAGAAAAGCCTGGTGCCAAAACAAAGAGAATCGCTGGCGTAATAAAAATACCAATAAGTCCCAAGAGTCCAAGTATCACCCCTACGAGAGACAGTACACCTGAGGTGAGCTTCCAGGCTTCTTTTTCCTTGTCTTCAGAAAAAAGCTCTGTAAAAACGGGTACGAAAGCGGCCGACAATGCCCCAGCAATCAAAAGTCCATAGATAAAATCTGGGATACGAAAAGCCGTATAGTAGGCATCAAGTACATCACCTGCTCCAAAGTGAGTAGCCAAGATACGATCCCGCACAAACCCAAGCACCCGACTGACTACACCAGAAACAGCGATAAGTAAAGCGGCTCCACCAATTGTTTTGGTAGGAGCATTATTCCAGCGTGATATATGTGCAATAATTTTTTGAACCATAGTAAATATCCTCTTTTAGGATTGGTCATCAAAAGTCATCCCCAAAAAGAGGTCTGTTGTCAGTAAATCTTTCAGATGAAAAGTATGTTCGTACGGTACCAGATTCCGGCCCGTCTGCCAAATAGGTTTCCAGGCTTCTGGGTAACTAATATTGCTCTCGAGCTTGGCGCCTGCCGTTCCAGCCTGTTTTTGATACAAAAGAGAGTAACTTGAATCCCCCACTTCGCCCTCACCAGGCGTAACCATAAATGGCAGCTTATAGGTATATTCCACGGTCACTTTTTCTCCCGGACTGACATAGACCCAATTGCCAAAAACGGTCTTACCTGACTCTACGCCTATACGCGTACCACTTTCTGGATCTATTTTTTCCAGTTTCTCTATTGCCTCTACGGTTTCATCTCGACGAAAACCAAGAGCGTTGTAATCTAAAGGTGCCTCTGGAAATTCATACGTGTGTCCTGATGCCTTGAGGAGTTCCGAGCCTAGTGGCACATAGACACGCATGTAGTTGGCGTTGACCTTGTTCCACCACTCGTAGGGAGTCTTACCGCCAGTATGGGTACGGGTAATGCGTACGGTATCCACTACTGATCCATCGGGTGCAATAGTTACCGAGTGCTCTATAGCATCATCTATCACACCGTCTGTTTTGTAGCCATTGATATTAGAATGTATCACACTGAGGTAATCTCTATCTGCCTGCTTTACCTCACCTGACCAGCCAGCATCCTTGATGATATCTTCTACTCTCTTATCTCGCACATACAAAAGCATGTGTTTTTCATTGAGACTCTCTATCATAATCTCCGCAATGGCAAGTAAGGTCTTTTCATCTCTCGCTTCTAACACTTTATCAAATAACACCTCTGATAAATCAGCCAATACCTGCTTAGGCTTGTTTTGTTTCTTATCATAATTGACTTCTACTTCTGTTTGGATCACCGGGAAAAAATTCTCATGCGTCACAGTGATGCCATACTGTGGAAGTTCGATGGGACCTGTGACTTCCAAAAGCTTGAGCATAACTGTAGGAGTCATAGTCATCACTCCATCTACTGTTGGTCCTCCGGTCTTCTCATAGAAAAACATGGCTTTCTCAGCTGATGTAGGAAAATCAGGAAACCAGTTACTGTCATGCAAGCTCCAGCCAGCACTCACTTTTTGAAGCGGCTTAGGTGGTACAATATTCTCTCGCAACTGACCATCTGGATTAAAAATACCGTCCACAAAAAAATTCTTGATTACTCCATCGTCCACCTCCAAAAGAGCGTAGGTACCGATGAAGCCACCTGTCGCTCGTAACTCCTGGTTATTTTCAAGTAAGAAAAGATACTTACGTGGACCATGAGCCCCCAAGAGCTCCTGGATCACCGCTTCATGACTACCGAATGTCTGAATCATACCAAGGAGCGCCGGCAAAGCTTCTTTGGCTAAATGAAAATTCTTCTGTTTTTCTGCTGGAATATCAATGAGCTTTACTTGAGACAAAGCATCATGGGCATACTTGAGCTGTTCTTCTGCTCTCGCCAATGGTTTCTTGCTATTTTCAAAAAAAGTAAGTAACGAAAACTCCTGCCCAACTTTGACGTTTTGGCGGGCACGATACAAACCACCAACAATCTCTACAAAATCCGGACCTGAACGTGCAATGGCAATCCCAGCATCCAGTACGTGTTCTGCACTTCTCCCTTGAGTCAAACCTGGGATATGTCCTGAGATAATCATCACTGGCTCAGTCCAAAGAGGGATAGCTTCTCTCGCATCAGTCAAAAGGGTTTCGGCTTTTTGGAATTCTTGTTGTGCAGCATCATAATCCTCATCCACAAGTGCCGTCTTGGCTTTTTCGATAGATTGAAAACCGGCTTCTCCTTTTTGTTCTATCGTAGTCTTAGCAAACCACAAGGTAGCAGCCGCACTGAGCCCATAGACCACTACCACGCCACCCAAAAACACCCCTACTTGCTTCCATGAAAATGGGTACGAACGTAGAAAGCGCCTGCGTTTTTTCTTGGGAGTATATTCAAATACGGGCGGGACAAAAATTTCTGACTGAGAAGTGACTTCTTCTTCGGGTGGCACGGCAAGCCACTCGCCATATTCTTCTTCGAGAGTTGGCAAAACTGCTGGTAGTTCTTTTTGCTCTACCCGAATATCAGTCACTTTTTTAATGGTCGTGCCTGGTCGTATATCCATGTACGTCTCTTTTTTTATTTGTTTTCAATTCACCCCCCTAGCCTGAGATACTGCGCCAAGGTCGCTACTGCCATCTCTCTCCATGAGTACTTAGCTGCCTGATGAAAACCCTTTTGTCTGAACTCACTTTGAGTCACAGTGTCTTCTATTGTCTCTATTGCATGCTTCAAGTCTTCTTGACTCTCTGGATCAAAATATAATGCTGCTTCTCCAAGGATTTCTGGCAACGAACCTCTATTTGAAGATACGACTGGAGTACCATACTGCATTGCTTCTAGTGGAGGCAGACCAAAACCCTCATACAAAGACGGGAAGACATAGGCTTCAGCGTACCGATACAGCGTGCCTAAATCCTTATCAGTCACATAGCCAACAAAATGCACATTGTGTATTGCTTGTTTAGCTACTTCTTCCTTGAAACGCCTGTAGAAAAAATCTTCTTTGCCTACAAAAAGAAATTTTTTTTGTGGAAAGTTTTTGGCTACTGTTGCCAAAAAAGAGAGATTTTTGTGTGGGTACGCATTTCCTACATAGAGGAAATATGGTTGTAGTATATCATGCTCAGGCTGTTTTATAAGCAGTCCTAAGTTCGCGAGAAACGTGTCCGTAGCCTCTTTGTTTTGCCAATAACAAAATGCCTCTGCTGCTTCTTTGGTGACACATATTTTGTCTTTAGCAAAAGGGTAATTTTTGATAATATCCTTCTCAGTAAAATCAGACACTGTTATCACCTGCTTACTCCTACGCAGAGCTGAGTCAAGCACAAGGCGATACATGAGAAACTTAGCCCAGTAGAAAAAAGAGCTCTTGGTGCTCGCTTTTTCTGTAGGATAATGGAATAGAATCAAATCATGTAGCGTCATGATAAATGACCGCCTATACAAAATAGGTACATTGAAATGCGGAAAATGCACGAGGTCTAACTTTTTACGCAAAAGCACCCATGGAAAGACAAGCTGCTCTGAAAAAGAATACCAGCGTGAACGAGTCAGTATTTTGTGGAAATTTTTATTACGAGGCTGGTATTCATCAAAGTTTTCCTGACAGAGGAAAATATAATACGTATTCTCTGTATCTATTTTTTCTAATTCAGAAACCAGGCGCTCTGTGTAGCGTCCCAAACCTTTGCCAACTGAACCATAGAACCGAGCATCTATCCCAATACGCATACCTAGATATACTATTACAAATAATCTTTCTCAGTAGTTTTCACAAAATCAATATTATTTCTAGCTAGCAATATTGCTCTATAAATCTTAGCTAGTGTACTTCGTAAGTGTCTTACTAGGCAGGCGTTTTTGCCTTAGATGACTTAGTGAGCACCGCCAAAAGAAGCCCCTCAGATGCCAAGAGCTGCAATAGTTCCATATCTTCTATATGGTTGGTTTCTTTGCTGAGTATCAAAAAAGCATGCTTGCCATCTGCCGCTTGAGGAGAACGTGCCACGATGCATGTCTCTTCTATCCAAAAAGACTTCTTGGCTTTGAGCAGATATTCTGCTGTGCAGTGTTTGAAGTAGCTTCGACCATAAGACTCCACTGTCTCTTTGGTAGCCACCTCCACGATACGAAAACTAATTTTATCTGTCCTCGCAAATACCTTAGCCGCTTCAATAATGGGTTTATAGATATCCGTGTGTTTTCTTTTGCGTATGCTACTCTTTTTGGGTAACTCAAAAATAACATCTTGGATTACATCAAGTTTACGATTCATCTCACCAATATATGAATATGACTGAGATAAATCTTTGGAGATGGTGTTGGTTTTTTTCTGTAGATTCACTTTCTCCTCTCTTACCCGAAAAAAAGCCTTCTCTTTGCTGACATAGAGTAGTAAACCCAAAGTACCAAAAGCAAAGATAACCAGAGCCTCCACATCATCTTCAGAGAGAAACCATGTACCATGCCCTACAAATTCAGGTGTGAGAATAACAAAAATGAAAAGAATGAGGTATATCCAGTACATGCTTGTTTTTTAACTATTATACTGTCTACAGCTCTAGCTTCTTGAGATAATTGCGGAGTTTTTCACCTACTTCTGGGTGTTTGAGACCAAGTTCGATAGTTGCTTGCAAGAAATTAAACTTATCTCCTGTGTCGAGCCAACGCCCCTCTAGCATACAGCCATACAAAGACTTCTTATCATTGAGCATAATATCAAATGCATCAGCCAGACGAATTTCTCCACTTTTACCATGACTCATGGTTTCCAGTACATCAAAGACCTCACGGGTAATAATATATTTACCTGGAGCCACCACGTTACTTGGGGCGTCTTCTACTTTGGGTTTTTCTACCATCTCTGTAATCTGCCAGTACTTATCGGTCAAGGCTGTACCTGCCAAAACTCCAAACTTATCTACCTCAGACTTTTCTACTTCTGCCATACCAATAATTGACCCTTGATATTTATGGTAGGCCTCTATCAGCTGAGCGGCTGCTGGCACCTCACTGTCATAGATACAGTCCCCAAACATCACCAATACTGGCTCGTCATCATCTACTAGATGAGCCGCCTGAAGAAGCGCGTGCCCATCACCAAGTGGCGTAGACTGACGCACATAAGAAAACTTTGCCAAACCAGAAATTTTCTGCACTTTCTCAAGAAGCTCATGCTTATTCTTTTCTACCAGAGTGTCCTCGAGTTCATAAGATATGTCGAAGTGATCTTCGATAGCGCGCTTACCGCGACCGGTGACAAAGATAATCTCTTCGATGCCAGCTGCCACTGCTTCTTCGACAAGATACTGAATGACTGGCTTATCTACTACAGGAAGCATTTCCTTCGGCTGAGCTTTAGTGGCTGGTAAAAAACGGGTGCCAAAACCAGCGACTGGCAGAATGGCTTTTTTGACTTTACGTGAATCTATAGACATATGATTGATGGTTATTGTTTGAGAGCAACGTGACGCTTAATTTCTTTATTATGTTCTTCGATAGCTTTACTAAGGACAGATGCAAAAGCCTCACCGAGCTTGGCTTCCTTGGCAAAAACACTGGCTTCAAGAAGTGAGTCATGAGTACCTGTATCAAACCATGCCCCATCTAATATACGGACATCTAATTCATTTTGCTCAAGATAGGTTTTGTGAATATCCACAATCTCTAACTCTCCTCGAGATGAAGGCTTCAGTCCTTTGGCAATCTCTGTCGCTCTTCCATCAAAAATATAGATACCAGGGATAGCATAGTCACTCTTAGGAGCCGTTGGTTTTTCTTCAATAGAAATAACATTTTGCAATTCTGGATGAAACTCCACTACTCCAAAACGCTCTGGGTCTGGTACTTTGACGGCAAACACGCGGCCACCTTTATCAAATGAAGTAATAGCCTCAGTGAAGTCATCCTGAAAAATATTATCTCCGAGAATCATCACACTTGGCTCACCATCAAGAAAATCCTCGGCCATAATATAGGCATCCGCCAATCCTCGCGGGCTACGCTGCACCTTAAAGCTCACATTGATACCCTCACTTTCGAGGAGTGACCCTAGAAGATTTAGGTAGTTACCGGCATGATCTGGAGAGACAATAATCAAAATATCCTTGATACCCGCCTTGACCAACGTGTTGAGTGGATAAAAAATCATCGGTCGATCATAAACTGGCAGTAACTGCTTCGATGCAATAGCGGTCACAGGTAACAAACGGGTGCCGGTACCTCCGGCGAGAATAATGCCCTTCATATTTGTCTAAATTATAGGTGTTAGATATTAGTGTTAGATGAACTTTTTGGGAACTGGAAATTTCTTACAAAGCTTAGTCACATGCTTACGGATCGCGGTATGGACCTTACCATCCTCTGTACTCATGGCTTGGTGCATCCACTCCACTATCTGTTTCACTTCACTCTCCTTCATACCTCTCGTGGTCAATGCAGGTACACCCACTCGGATACCACTTGGGTCCATTGGACCACGTGGATCATCTGGTATGACGTTTTTATTCACCGTGATCCCAATAGCGTCTAAACGCTCTTCAGCTTGTCTTCCAGAAATCCCATAGGTTTCCACGGCATTCAGGACTATCATATGGTTCTCTGTCCCTCCAAACATAATCTTACCGCCGTGCTTCAGAAATGTTTTCTCCAGAGTCTTAGCATTCTTGAGTATCTGTCTTCCGTACTTCTTGAAATTTGGGTGCAGCACTTCTTTGAATGCCACTGCCTTGGCGGCAATATTATTCATATGTGGTCCACCCTGAAGACCAGGGAAAATAGCTTTGTCCACGGCCTTGGCAAATTCTTTCTTACACAGAATCATCCCTCCACGTGGACCCCGCAGCGACTTGTGCGTGGTCAGAGTTACCACATCAAAATATGGCACTGGACTTGGGGTAACCTTGGCGGCTACGAGCCCGGCAATGTGGGCCATATCCATCATACTTCTTGCACCTACCGCCTTAGCGATGGCGGCAAACTTTTCATAATCAAGCGTACGAGTATAGGAAGAAAATCCTGCAAGTATGAGTTTTGGTTTTTCTTTCTTGGCAATCTTCAGTAACTTAGCATAATCAATGCTACCATCAGCTTCCGTCTTATAGCTCACAAAACGATAAACTTTGGTCATGACAGTAGCTGGATGTCCATGAGTCAGATGTCCTCCATGAGAAAGATTCATTCCCAAGATACAATCACCTGGCTCAAGTAAGGCAGCGTAGGCTGCGATATTGGCAGGAGCTCCAGAGAGTGGCTGGACATTAGCATGCTCAGCACCAAAAATTTTCTTGGCTCGCTCAATAGCAATAGACTCGATCACGTCCGTATACATCTGCCCCCCGTAGTAACGCTTACCTGGATAGCCTTCAGAGTACTTGTTCGTAAACACGCTCCCGAGAGCTTCGTGTACAGCTTCAGAAACATAGTTTTCAGAAGCAATCATCTCAAGCCCTTCCTCTTCGCGTTTTTCTTCGCCAAGAAGTGCTTGATAAATTTCAGGGTCTTGTTTTTGCAAAAATGGTTTTTTCATACCCGGTGGTACTATTTCAAGTTGTTTAATCTAAAAACCGCTATAAATCCTACATATATGCAGTGGCTGTAATTTACCCTCTTCGCCAAATAATTTCAATACCTTGCTTGAAATTGTCCCACCGGGCATGGCCTCCGCCTATTTCTTATCAGACAAATACTCTGCCAAAGCTACTTCATACCTTCGAAGCGGCGGACGCTTGGTATTGATAAGGGCAGAAAACACGGGACGCTTAGCTGGCCGCGGGAATGCCTCAGGCGTGACTGGGACTACTTTGGTGGTGATTCCAGCTTGGCGGTAGAGTTCAAGGACGGCCTCATACCAGGTCACAGATCCGGTGTTGGGCAGATGGTACACTCCCCACTGATCACCATCTTCAATCAAATCTTTGGTAGCCATGGCGAGGTCTGGCGCATAAGTGAAACAACTCTTCTCACTATCCACCGCCTGCACTTCTGGTTTAGTCTTACCTACTTCCAGCATGACGTCAAAAAAACTACGCTTAGCATCAGGAGAGGTAGCTGGCTTACCAAAAAGTTTAGACAAACGAATGAGATAGTATTTTTGAGCATTCATCATCACCGCTTGCTCTCCAAGCATCTTGGATTCTCCATAACGTGATACTGGATTTGGGAAGGCGCCTTCACCATAGCCTTTTTCTCCACCTCCATGACACCCTCCGCCGCAGCATGAACTATTGCCGCAACCTCCCTCTCTTTTTTCATCTATATCACCAGGAAAGACATAGTCCGTAGAGTACTGCACCAATACCGCTTCAATGTCATTAGTAATAGCGGCTAGCTCCCCAGGAAGGTCTCGATTGAGAAGTAACGCCTTTTGGTACTCTTCGTCATTCTCTTCACACAAGTCTACCGCATTGTACGCCACGCAGTTGAGCACAATATCTGGTTTTACTGCACTAAGTTTCTTTCGAAGCTGCTCAAAATCAGTCACATCAATATCCTCTTTATCCCAAGCCACTACTCCATAGTTGGGGTCATGTATAAACAAATCAGTCAGTGCCTGACCAAGCATCCCTTTTCCTCCTAAAATCAACACCTGAACTGCCATAAATGTCTGTGAATATATGAACAGGTACATTTATGAGCACCCGCCAAAATTCAATAATTACATGTTTATCTTACAACGATGAGCCGAAGGCGGTTCCCGCGGATCATACTCTTTATCTAGACTATACCTGTCATTCGGAATGACGGTGGGTAAGCCTTATTTTTCATTAAAAGTTAACCTATCCATTATACCAGGATAGCCAACAAAGAAAAAACCCTCCGCCAAATGGCGGAGGGATGGCTATTTTAGCGCTTAATATACTGCTTTTCGTAGTATTCTTGGTAACTACCATCCTTCACCGCCCGCCACCAGTCTTTGTTTTCCTGAAACCACGTAATGGTTTCCTTAAGGCCTTCTTCTAGGGTAATCTCTGGCTTCCAACCAAGTTCACGAGTGATCTTGTCATGATTGATAGCGTAACGTCTGTCGTGCCCTGCTCTATCTTTGACATATTCAAGACGATCTTCGCTCAGTCCCATCTCTTCAAGTATCTTCTTCACTATCCAGATATTCTCTCTCTCACCATCCCCTCCCACGCAGTATGTCTCTCCAATACAACCATTATGGATAATCATATCAATCGCTCGACAATGATCCTTCACGTGGAGCCAATCCCGCACCTGACGCCCATCGCCGTAGACCGGTATATTCTTACCCTCTATCAGATTGGTGATAGCCAAAGGAATCAATTTTTCTGGGAAATGGTACGGCCCATAGTTATTGGAACAATTGGAGATAGTAATCGGAAGATTGAAAGTATGGAAGTACGCTTCTACCAAAAGATCGCTCCCTGCTTTGGAGGCACTATACGGACTCCGTGGATCATAGGGTGTATGCTCGTTGAATGGCTCGTCATGTGGACCAAGCGCTCCAAACACTTCATCGGTGGAGACGTGATGAAAACGTTTACCGTGTTTGCGAGCAGCCTCTAGAAGTACCTGTGTCCCTAAGACATTCGTCTCGATAAAAATACTGGGCTCTAGGATAGAGCGGTCTACATGTGATTCTGCTGCAAAATGGACCACGATATCACACTCCACTACTAGTCCATCTACGAGCTCAGCATCCGTAATATTCCCCTTCACGAATCTGTGTCGTGGCTCATGTTCAAACTTCTTGAGACTTTCTAAATTGCCAGCATATGTAAGAGCGTCCAAAGTAATCACTTCATACTCAGGGTAAGTGTCGAGAATATGATGGACAAAGTTTGAGCCAATGAAGCCGGCTCCACCAGTAACAAGTAATTTCATATTATTCAGTATAAATAAATTCTTGGGCAATATCTGCTAACAGTGGCTGATTCTGATCCTTCTCTGAAATAGTGAGGTCTCCTACCTCGGGCCAGTCGATACCGATAGCCAGGTCATCATACTTTACTCCTCGGTCATTCTCCGGCGAGTAGACATTGGTACATTTGTAGGCAAAAACCGTATCGTCCTCAAGTGTCACAAAGCCATGAGCAAATCCAGCTGGAATCCAAAACTGTTTTTTGTTCTCAGCAGTCAACTCTACCGCTACGTACTGTCCAAATGTGGGCGATCCAAAACGAATATCTACGGCCACATCGAGCACTGCCCCTTCAAGCACTGTTACCAGTTTTCCCTGCTCAAAAGGCGGAGCCTGATAGTGGAGTCCTCTAAGTACCCCTTTTTTGGATTTAGAGAGATTGTCCTGCACAAAGTCTCCTGTGATGCCCATTTCTTTATAACGTGACTCGTTGTACGTCTCCACAAAAAATCCTCGTTCATCTCCAAATACTTTTGGCTCGATAATCAAGAGTCCTGGAATTTTGGTTTCAATCACATTCATAGACACAGTCTTTAATACTCTTTTAGGATAACACATCCTCCACTGGGAGAATAAGTGAGTAAGGCTCTCGCTTTTCTGATATCGCCCATCTTAGCCACTGGAGCTCAAAAGGAATTATCTTTGTTTCCGTAGCGTGGGGATTTTCTACCAACACCCATTCCTTACCAGACTCCACTACCATTGCCCGCTGGTACACTGCCACAGGAATATCAATAAAAAAAGCAATCCGAGTAGCAAAGGCTCTCCGAAAAGCTTCCCAGACAAAAGCCACTGGGATATCCGTCACTGCAAATCCCAACTCTGTGATTTTCTGATCTTGGTACTGATGGTTATCTCCAAAAAACTCTTGAGTCAGTCTCTTGAGTGAATCACCAAACGGATCCGGCTGAATAGTCCGCATCAATGTGCCTGGCTGATGATAGTAGCCTGCCCACCCATCATCCCCTACTTCACGCAGCTTATGGGCATAGCCGAGTATCCTCCCGGTCTCATCTACAACTCGAGGAATAGCGATGATGGTAGTATAACTCCCTCCCATGCCAACACTTTGGTTGAATACCTGATTTGGAATAAAACCCTCATGAGACTGCCGTTCTTCCCAGAGCTTTTCTGCTAAGACCTCAAAAACCTCTCCGAGGTCTTTGAGGTTTTTATCCTTGAGCCAATCTGTAATTTGAGTTTGCATAGATCTATTATATCAGAAAGAAAACGAACCGCATTGCCATACTAGGCATTGCGGTTCGTCTTTTTCCGAACGTATCGGAAATACTATCTGGCCACTAGAA
>CAZYOT010000020.1:0-14220 GCA_964649305.1 uncultured Bdellovibrionales bacterium | reverse complement strand
AACTAGTAGAAAAATACTTCCATTAGTGGTATAATTTACCTCATATGGGACTGTTTTCCTCATTTTCTTGGAAACAAGAAGCCAATCTTTTTCTTGCGCTCGATATCGGAACCGAAATCGTCAAAGCGCTTATTTTTAGTGTAGATAACGACCAAAATCACGCCACTGTTATTGGTGTGGGGCGCACCTTCCAAAAAGCTGGCAACATGCAGAGTGGAGCCGTGTCTGATATTAGTGGAGTAATTGAATCTTCGCGTGAAGCTATCCGCCTGGCCAAAGAAGAAGCCAAGGTCAAAAAAGTAGAGAAAAGTATCATTGGTATTGCTGGTGAGCTGGTCAAAGGTACTACTACGACTGTGCACTATGAACGTGTCAATCCAGAAATTCGTATCGGCACCCCAGAGCTCAAGATGATTATCCAGAAAGTCCAGGAAAAAGCCTACGAGCGTATCAAGCGTCAACTAGCTTGGGAGACTGGGCAGTCAGATATCGAAGTCAAACTCATCAACGCTGCTATCGTAGATGTGCGTATTGATGGTTACCATGTGGCCAACCCAGTGAACTTTCAGGGAAAGGACGTGTCTATGAGTGTGTTCAATGCCTATGCGCCTATGATTCACTTGGGAGCCCTTCAGACTATTGCCGATGAACTTGACCTCGACCTTCTTTCTATTGCTGCTGAGCCGTATGCTGTGGCTCGATCTATCGAGGTAGAAGATATGCTCGACTTCAGTGCTATATTTATTGATATCGGAGGTGGTACTTCAGATATTGCAGTGATCAGAAATGGTGGCCTTGAGGGCACCAAGATGTTTGCGCTCGGTGGACGTGCCTTCACTAAGCGTCTGGCTCAGGAATTTCATGTGTCTTTCGAAACCGCCGAGCAGATGAAGATTGAGTATTCTCTTGGTAGACTGAGTCCAGAAAAGACCGACCAGATCAGGACTATTTTTACTGATGATTGTCGTGTGTGGCTCGGGGGCATAGAACTCTCACTCATGGAGTTTGCTGAAAGTGATTTGCTCCCATCTCGTATTTTTCTCTGTGGTGGAGGATCTGCACTTCCTGGTATCCGTGAAGCGCTCCTCAGCGAAGACTGGACCAAGACTTTACCTTTTTCTAAGGCTCCTCAAGTGAGCTACCTCCAGCCAAGTGATATCATCCGTGTGACCGACAAGACAGGTCAGCTCAACAATCCTCAAGATATTACTCCAATAGGCCTCGCTAATCTCGCTCTTCTTGATCATATCGAAGAAGAGAAAATGCTTTCTAATATTCTTCGTAAGAGTATGCAAGCTATCGATAAAAACTAAACCCTATGCCACAGACTTTTTACATCGAGAGTGATGAAGAAATAATCTCAGCTATTGGGCGTCTTCGTACGTCTCCAGAACTTGAGAATTATTTTGTTTTTCCCAAAAGAGCTCTTATCCTTCAGAGCATAATCAATCTCCGTCTTTTTCAGAAAGAGGCTCAGAAAATGAATAAGAAGATAGTGGTAGTGACTCAAGATGAGATAGGTCGCATGCTCGCCGAAAAGGCGGGTATCAAAACCGAAAACTACTCAGATGATTTTTCTCAGAAAGCCAATCATGTGGAGTTAGAGCGCCAGGCAATTCCAGATCAAGTAGCCATCAAAAAGGAAGAATCTGATGTCAAAAAAGACTTTTCTGCTCTTAAGGCTTCTTCAATTGGGAGTAATAGTTTCTTCACTGCTGAGCCAGAGCCAGAAATACCCTTGCCGCCTATAGTGGAGACCCCTGTAGAACCACCCAAGCCTAAAGTCCAGCAATTGCGTATCCGCAACGCTTCACCATTCCGTCCACCTAGTCTCAACTCTATGAGACAGGGTGCACCTCAAGTCCAGCCTATACCAGAGCAGCCCATAGCACCTCAGATGCCGCTTCAAGCACCAGTGCAACCACAAAGACCAGCTCCTCAGATGGAAGCAGTCTACGCTCCAAAACCTCCTGTAGTAGCTGCGCCTGTCCAGATGCCTCCTAAGTCACCGGTAGCACCAGTCATGCCACCTCGACCCGTACAGGCACCGCCGCAAAGAGCTCAACCAGTACAGGCCGCAAAGCCACAATCTGATAGATTGAAGTCTTTTTTTGCTCCCAAAGAATCTACTACCAATGCTCCTGCACCAAAAAAAGTCGAAGATAAACCCAAAACTTTTATTCCAGCCACACCTTCTCAATCTACGCCGCAGCCCAAGCCCACAGAGCCCAAAAAATCATCGCCCACTCTCCATAAAGGTTTTCATGGTCTTTTCTACTTTTTTAGTTTTATCTCCATCCTTATTGTTGGAGGTGTCTGTGCATATCTTTTCTTTCCAAAGGTGACCATCAATATCACCGCTCTTTCAGCCGAGGAAAAAATAGATACCGCAGTCAAAGGTGTACCTGGAGCAAGCGACGCAATCGATAGCACCCCTGTACGTCTTCTAGAACGCGATGTACCTGTAACCATTACTGGCACAGCAACAGACTCTAGCTCTTCGACGACTGAAAAAGCTCGCGGTACGATTGTGATCTACAATGACTTCTCGAGTGAATCACAATCATTGGTAGCTACGACTCGTTTTGAATCACCAGATGGCAAAATTTTCCGCTTGGCCAAAAGCACGACTATTCCTGGTAAGACAAGTTCTCCGGGCGCTATCGAGGTAGAAGTAGTAGCTGATCAGGCTGGTGCAGAGTCAAATATTGAACCTACGACCTTCACTATCCCTGGTTTCAAGGGTGGAGATAAGTATGCCAAAATTACTGGTAAGTCTCTCAAAGCTATGAGCGGTGGAGGCTCTGGTGGTTCTGAAATAAAATCTATTTCTCGTGCTGACCTCGATAAGGCAGAAGCTGATGCTAAGACACAGGCAGAGGCCACATTTACCAAGGATCTTGAGAACAGCATAGTTGCAGGAGAGGTCTATCTCAAGGAGAGTCTTCAAATCACACCGCGCGAAGCTGGTAATCGACCAAAAGAGGGTCTAGCTGCCAATACTTTTGAATACACTCGTACCTACAAAATGAAAGCCTTTCTCGTACAGGAGAATTTACTCAAGAATAAAATAGAGGCTGCAGCTGCCAAAGAAGCCAACGGTGTGCACGTAGTGGTTTCCAAGATAGCCATTGATTATGGCGAAATTGCTCCAAATTACGATGACAATACCGTCAATATTAAGCTACACGCTACTATCAGTAAGGTAGCTGACCTCGACAAAGAGAGTCTCAAGACCAAACTTTTGGGTCGCAGTCCAGAAGCTATAGAGGCTTTCCTTGGGGAAAACCCAGGTGTCCAGAAGATAGAGCTCAACTT
The DNA here is from genome assembly GCA_964649305.1 of uncultured Bdellovibrionales bacterium. Taxonomy (GTDB): domain Bacteria; phylum Patescibacteriota; class Minisyncoccia; order Moranbacterales; family UBA1568; genus UBA1568. The sequence goes on along the minus strand of CAZYOT010000020.1, from coordinate 10,902 downwards.
TGAGCCAAAGTGGTTTGGTTCTAGCATTCCTAAGCAGCCCAGTCGAGTAGATGTGGTGATAGAGTAGATTTGCTCTTTAGTCCGTCATTTGTTATATTTTTGATTCAGAAGAAAACATATGCTTGATCAAGAAACCCAACGGAGAATTCACCGGTTAGAAAATGAATTATTGGTAATTGAAGAAGAAAAACGCCACCTCGGCAAGAACCTTGAGCAGCTTCGTCAGGACGAACGTATAATGAGACACACTCTTGAGGTGACCCAAAAAAATCTCGATCAAAACAAAGCACAGGTGCACAAAGATGAAGCCAGACTAGCTGAGCTTGAAGACCAGGCTCATCACTTAAAGACAGAGATTAAGAACCAACACGACTAAATATCTATGACTGCCAATCAAATCCGTACCGCTTATCTTCAATTTTTTCAGTCCAAAGCACATACCATCGTACCCTCAGCTCCTTTAGTGCCAGAAAATGACCCAACTACTCTATTTACTGGTTCAGGTATGCAGCCTATTGTGCCATATCTCCTGGGTGCTCCTCATCCAGAAGGTACACGTATCGCTGATTCACAGAAATGTTTTCGTGCCCAAGATATAGAAGAGGTGGGGGATAATCGCCATACAACTTTTTTTGAAATGCTTGGTAATTGGTCGTTTGGTGACTATTTTAAACATGAGCAAATAGAGTGGATGTGGACATTCTTGACCGAAGAGCTCAAGCTGGACCCAAAACGTCTACACTTTACCTGCTTCCTTGGTAACGAGGAACTTGGAATACCCAAAGATACTGAATCTGCTTTGCTCTGGCAACAACTTTTTCGTGCCAGAGGCCTCGAAGTCGGTATTGGTGAAAACTCTGAAACAGAAGGTATCCAGGAGGGTCAGCATATCTTCTATTACAACGAAAAGAAGAACTGGTGGAGTCGTGCTGGCGTGCCCGGAAATATGCCAGTTGGTGAGCCAGGTGGTCCCGACACAGAAATGTTTTGGGATTTTGGCACAGAGCGTGGTCTTCATGAGGTATCTCCTTGGAAAGATGAACCTTGTCATGTGAACTGTGACTGTGGTCGCTTCATGGAAATTGGCAACAATGTCTTCATGGAATATAAGCGTGTCGAAGGTGGTTTTGAGAAACTGGCTCAGCAAAATGTGGACTTTGGTGGTGGATTGGAGCGTATGATGGCAGCCAAAATGGATAATCCAGATATTTTTGTTGGTGATATCTTTGATAACCTCCGCAGTCACTTGGAAACTCTTTCGGGTAAAGCGTATACATCTGAAGGGGAATACACCTATGCCTTTCGAGTGGTGATGGATCATATGCGTGCCAGCGTTTTCCTCATTGCAGATGGTGTACTGCCATCCAACACCGACCAGGGCTACGTGCTTCGTCGCTTGCTCCGTCGTGCTGTGCGCTATGCTGATGTCCTTGGCATTACTCCAGGCAACCTAGCGACTTGTGTACCTGCTTTGGTAGCCTCTTATAGTCAAAGTTACCCCGCTTTGGTAGCAAAGGAGTCTGATATCGCGAGTGTCATCAATGACGAGGAGACCAAGTTCCGTGAAACCCTTACAAAGGGTCTACGTGAACTTGAGAAGCGTATAGTGGACCAGACTCTTTCTGGTAAAGATGCTTTTGATTTGTTTACTACGTATGGCTTTCCGCTAGAGATGACGCAAGAGATTGCTCTCGAAAAAGGGATTGCTGTCGACGAGCTCGAGTATCGAGATGAGTTTGAGAAACACAAAAAGCTTTCTCGTACTGCCAGTGCCGGTAAGTTTAAGGGAGGACTCGCTGACAACAGCGCCAAGGTGACGGCATTCCATACGGCTACTCACCTCATGCTGGCTGCTCTTCGTAAGGAGCTCGGTAAAGATGTGCACCAGGCTGGATCCAATATTACCGAAGAACGTACCCGTTTTGACTTCACCTACGGACAAAAAGTACCGCGGGAAATTCTCGATAGAATAGAGACCTATGTAAACACGGCCATGGAAGCAGGTGCCACAGTGACCACCGCTATAATGCCCAAAGACCAGGCCCGAGCCGAGGGAGTAGAAGGGAGTTTTTGGGAAAAATACCCGGACAATGTGACCGTGTATCAGGTAATTGGCCATGATGGGACTATTTACTCCCAAGAGCTCTGTGGAGGGCCTCATGTGACTAATACGGAGGAAATAGGGACATTTGGACGCTTCCGTATCACCAAAGAAGAGGCGAGCTCAGCTGGTGTGCGCCGTATCAAGGCTATTTTTGAGTAGCGGGCCTGCCCAGTTACTATTTCATAGAAAATCCTGTTTTTAGGCTACTTGTAAGCCGTAGGCGGATAGAAGGTTTTTTATAAGTGGCTTCAAATTGGGTACAAATTGTAATTGGGTTTGACAGGAGGGCTTATTTAGCGTATACTCTGTAAGTATCAATTTCGTATAGATTACTATGATTGCAATCGTAAAAACAGGTGGAAAACAATACAAAGTTGCCCAAGGTGACAAAATCAAAGTTGAAAAACTTGATGGCGTAAAGGGTGATACCGTAACCCTCGAAACTCTTTTCATCGGTGATGAAAAAGAAGTGATGATTGGTGCCCCTACCTTGGAGAAAAGCGTAACTGCTACTATCCTTGATCAGGGTAAGCACAAGAAGGTGCGTGGTATCAAGCACAAGCCTAAGAAGCGCTACCTCGTACGCTTTGGCCATCGCCAGCCGTACACTGAATTGGAAATCACTTCTATCGCATAAAGAAAAACTGCCATCTCGGCGGTCTTTTTTTATCTCTTTTTTTCTCTAGGCCTGTGTGCGATTATCGAGAGCGGAACGAAGGGTTAGTTCATCAGCGTATTCTATATCTCCTCCAGTCGACATACCGCGTCCAATGCGCGTGATCTTAATACCATAGGGATCAAGCTTCTTCTTGATATAGAGAGCCGTGAGGTCGCCTTCTGTCGTAGGATTGGTAGCTAGAATTACTTCCTCTACACCTGTCTCTACTCGGTGCATAAGCTCGCTGATACGGAGGTGACTATTGGTGGCATTTTTGCTGGTTTCGAGTACTCCTCCTAAGACATGGTAGAGTCCATGGTAGCTTCCAGTACGTTCGATAGCGATGACATCTAGGGGTTCCTCTACCAGACAAATGGTGTTTTGCTCACGTTTGGTATCAGCACAGATAGCACAGAGTTCGTCTTCGGTAATATGAAAACAAAGCGTACAGCTACGAAGGTCTTTGAGTCGCTGAAAACTAGCTGCAAAGTCTTCGAGTTTGGAAGCATCCTGCTTAAATAGATAGAGTACAATACGCTCGGCCATCTTAGGACCAACTGAGGGGAGAGATGAGAAGTGGGAAATAAGAGACTGAAAGGACTTAGGATAAAGTGCCATAAAAAACTAATTGTGTATTTTTTCGAGTGATTTGAATGTAGTCGAGTTTTCTTCAAAGTAGAGCTGGATTTTGCCAACTGGTCCATTACGGTGCTTGGCGATAATCACGTCCGCAATACCCTTATTTGGGGTGTCTGGTTTCACACGGTCCTCACGGTAGAGGAACATCACCACGTCAGCATCCTGCTCGATAGATCCAGATTCACGGAGGTCAGAAAGTTTTGGTATTTGGTCAGGGCGTGATTCTACAGCACGAGACAACTGTGAAAGGGCAATGACTGGAATATTGAGTTCACGAGCCAACTGCTTGAGACCACGAGAAATTTCAGAAATTTCCTGGACGCGATTGTCACCGCTACGGCTGCGACCTTCCATCAATTGGAGGTAGTCAACAATAATCAGTCCAAGATTGTGCTCAGCCTGGAGACGACGGGCCATAGTGCGCATTTCCATGATATTGAGTGACCCAGAGTCGTCGATAAAACTAGGGGCCTGAGCCAAGACACCCATAGCGTCTGAAAGGCGCTCAAAGTCATTATTTGGCCCTTCGCTTGAGAGTTTACCCGTACGGAGGCGCCAGAGGTCTACTCCAGCCTGTGCCGCAAGCATACGGTCTACCAGCTGATCTGCACCCATTTCAAGTGAGAAGATACCGACTGGTACTTTGGCTGTGATACCCACCTGACGAGCAATATCAAGAGCAAATGTAGTCTTACCGACGGAAGGACGAGCAGCAAGGATAATCAGGTCAGAGTTTTGGAGGCCAGCGAGCATATTATCAAGATCTGGATAATCAGTAGGCACACCACGGAAAGTATGATCACTTTTGTGGAGTTCATCAATACGATTGAATGCGGTTTCCAAAATAGACTTGATAGGAATGAAGTCTTGTTTCATGTACTTCTGAGAGATGGCGAAGAGTTTTTGCTCTGCCACGTCCAGCACCTGTTGCACATCTTCACTTTCGTCATAGCCCATCTCCACTATTTCGCTCGCAGCTGAAATAAGTCGACGGAGTAGAGACTTCTTTTGGACTACCTTGGCGTAATGGACCACATTGGAAGCAGAAGGTACAGAGTTGACCAGTGATGCCAGATAACTAGAGCCGCCCATTTTCTCTAGTTTGCCAAGCTCTTCAAGGCGGTTGGCGAGTGAGAGGACATCGATAGGCTCACGCTCTTCGTAGAGTTTGAGCATGACTTCGTAGATATCGTTGTGGTCGTTTTTGTAGAAGTCTCCTACCTTCAAAAGGTCAGCAATCTTGATCACTGAATCCTTATCCAACATCAAAGAGCCCAAGACTGAAGTCTCAGCCTCTATATTTTGTGGGGGAACGCGGACATGATCTTGGTTGCCTTGTTTTGCCATAGAGTTATATTGATACCCCAGTATAGCGCGTAGCGAGAAATCATTCAATGAGGAAAACTTTGTATAAATAAAACTCCATTGTACGGAGTTTTATCAAAAAAGCTTTATATAAGCTATTTTTTGCTAACCACTTGGCCGGAAGCAGTGTCTTCTACCTTGTACCCAAGAGCTAAGAGTTCATCACGGAGACTATCCGATTGAGCGAAGTCGTTATCTATGCGCGCTTGTTTTCGTCTTTCTGCAAGTGCCGCTACTTCTTCTGGAAGAGCTACTTCTACACTTTCACGAAGACCAAGGAGGGTATAGATAATTTGAAACACGAGAACAAGACGAGTTGTGTCTATCATCTCTTCTGCGTCGAGCTTAGTATTGATAGTTTTACAGAGATCAAGGATATGTGTGAGAGCCAGTGGAGTATTGAGATCATCCTGCAGGGCTTCGCGGGTACTCTGAAGCTCATCATCACCTCGGAAACCAGTACTATTCACAGCAGCACGAGCCAATCTCTGACGCGTATTTTCAATTGTCTCTCGGTTTTTCTTTGCCTGAGCTAATGCTTCCCAAGTAAAGTTCATTTGACTGCGGTAGTGGGACCCAAGGAAAAGCATGCGGAGATCCATAGCTTCATAACCTTTCTCTACAATATCCTCTAAGACATAGAAATTGCCTTTGGATTTAGACATTTTTTGACCGTCCACGAGAAGATGTCTGGTATGCATCCAATTCCGGACAAAGGGTTTGTCTGTCACACCTTCAGATTGGACTATTTCTGCTTCATGATGAGGGAATATATTATCCTCACCACCCGTATGGATATCGAGGGTATCACCCAGATACTCCATACCCATAGCGCTACACTCTATATGCCAGCCAGGGTAGCCCTCGCTCCACGGCGATGGCCAGTGCATGAGGTGACCTTCTGGTGCTTTGAGCCAGAGCGCAAAATCCCAAGGATTACGCTTATCTGGATGCTCCTCTAGACGGGCTCCGACTTTAAGATTCTCGAGCTTGTTACCAGATAGTTCTCCGTAGTTGGGAAATGTAGTGACATCCAAGAATACATTACCGTTGCTCTCGTAGGCATGACCTTTTTGTATAAGCTCCTCTATTAATACAAGCATCTGTTTGATATGAGCAGTAGCTCGAGGGAAATACTGAGCCGGGAGAATATTCATGGCCTTTTCTGTACCATGAAAATAGTCCTCATAAAAAGCAATGATTTCAGCTGGGGATTTGTGCTCACTTTCCGCCTTACGGGCGATTTTGTCTTCACCACTATCACCTTGAGCCAGGTCGTCATTGGTGAGGTGTCCTACATCAGTGATGTTTTTGATCATACGGACCTCATAACCTTCATCTTCCAAGAGGCGACGAATAGTATCCGCAAACACATACGAGCGTATGTTGCCTATATGGATATAGTCGTAGACAGTGGGCCCACACACATACATCCCAACTTTACCGGGATTGAGAGGTGTAAAAACTTGTTTTTCTTTACCGAGTGAATTGTAGAAGACAGCCATAGAAAGAATTACAGTAACTAAGATTTAAAACCATTTTCGCCAGCGAAACACTGCGGCAGTAGCTACGGCGATTATTGCCATGATACCAGCATGGATCCAGAAGGCATGTGGACTACTACCAAAAGGAATACTAGCACTTATGGCTAGCATACTGGAGTATGCGCTCACAGGCAACAAAATGGCCGAGAAGACAGTAAGCACCTTCATAGTCATGTTGAGCTTATTGGACAGAAGGGAATTATTGGTATCTTCAAGGGCTTCAATGGTCTCTTTTTGGCTTTCGAGGATATTCCAAAGACGGATATTGGTACCAATCAAATCCTGAAAATAGACCTTCATGGCTGGTGGAATATAGGGATAGTCTTTCTGGACCAGTGACTCAATGATAGAGCGTTGAGGCTTCAGGGTGCGACGAAAATTGAGGATATCACGCTTAAGCACTGATATCTCGAGCACCATCTCTTTTTCTTTATCTCCAAATACTTGTTGCTCGATAAAGTCGAGACGCTCAGATACGTGGCGGAGTTTTGGAAAACAAGAACGGAGGAGGATTTCTATCACCTGGTACATGAGGTGAGCTGGGGTTTCCTCGAGATGGAGCCGTCGCTTACCCTCACTTCTACTGAGGTCGGCATGAAATTTGTGGATTTGGTAGATACCGTGACGATGACTGGTAATGAGGTGGGTCTCCGTGAGGATAATATCCAGCTCTCCAGCATAGGTAGCACGCTGCTCGGTATCAAAAAGTGGGATATGAATTGTAAGGAAGAGGCAGTTCTCGTATTGGACTACTTTGGGTTGGTAAGTAGGGGTAATCAGCTCTTCCAGTGCCAGTGGATGAATATTGAAATTCTCCTGAAGATAGGTAATATCGTCCTGATTGATGTCCTCAAAGTCAATCCAGGCTATATTTTTATGCGAAATGATTTTCATTTTTTTGTTGTGCCCGCTCAAAGCCTTAGCTAGAAGCGAATATTTGTTTTTCTTTCTAATAGTATACCAAGCATAATTCCGTTTGACAAAGCCAAAAGAGGAGCTCTATCTGTGATAACCAAACTCGTTCTCTTCCTTATACGCCTCTATCAGCGAGGGCTGTCCTTTGACCACAGCCGGCTTGGAGGTATGACTGGGGTGAGGTTTTGCCGTTATTACCCGTCCTGTAGCGCTTACACGTATGAAGCCATCTCTCGGCATGGCCTTATACGTGGGGGTAGTATGGGAATGCGAAGAATTCTACGTTGCCACCCGTGGCATCCCGGAGGAAATGATCCGGTGCCTAAGTAATTGTTGATTTAACAATAAATGATTTCGGGGGAGAGTAGTGACACTGACTATTCTCGGAAAGGTATTTCCTATGAGGAATAAGGGTCGACTCGCTCGTGAGCACGCTCGCTTCGCATCTTTGCTCAATGAAACTCTCAAGGAGATGGGTGATGTGCGAGGCATACGTCATATCAAGATTCGAACTGAAAGGAGTACACGAAAACTAAGAGCCAAGTCAAAGTAATATCAAGAGGGGAATACCACGTGTTTTTCTATTTCACCAACGCACCTTATGCTGCTCTCAGTCTAATGAGAGTCATGAGGCTGTCTACAAAGGAGGATCAACCATCATGCCAGACGCTGACTTTCTGCCTGACCATATGGGAGTGACAGGCGATCAAATGCCGTTCACGCTGCGTGATGTGGCTTTTGCGGGCGGAGAAGCTGATCGCGGCTTCTTCTGTGTCCGTTCAGGCAGACCTGCTGAAATTTCTCCATTGAGTGCTCTTGAGTACTACGATGAAGAAGAGAACGTTTGCCAAGCCTGCGGCCGCTGTCGCTAAGATACTAAATACCAATCCAGAGAGGATAAAGCGTGAATCAAACCTTAATACCAACTACATGTTCTGCTGATCTTGAATCTCCAACAGTGATTTGTCCAGCCAAAGGCAGCGGCCAGCCAATCTCAGCTGAGGAGGCGCGAGACCAGTATCATTATCGAGGTGGCGATATGACAGGTAAAGTCGTGATACTGCATCACACGGTACACTGTCTTCATTGCCATAAGTGTCTACAATCTTTCTGACGCACCATTTTAGAGGGGAATATCATGAACCAAGAATCTCAGCCGCAACTTACCATGCTCGATGGCACACCTCCTGGCAATTCAGGCATGTTGCCCTTGGAATTGCCTGAAGGGGTGTCGCAGGCATCATCCTCCCAGCATTTCGTTCATGAACGAGATGACACGGTAGAAATCTATTGCGCCCGTGCGGCAGACAGGATGCTTCCTGGTGACGCATTCAGAGCAGTGCTCGGCAGCAATGTCAACAACTACAACGAGCAATGCCAGGGTTGCCGCAATCAATGCTACGGATAACATCCGTGGGCTAACGCCCGTTAAGGCCCGCTACTTCAGCTGAAGTGGCGGGTCTTTAACTTTCATATAGCCATTTTTGTATAATAATTAGCACTCTACTTGACAGAGTGCTAAACACTATTTATACTGTCAGTACAAACAAATATTTGATTGATTTTATTCCTATGAATGCTCGTCAACAAGAAGTACTCAAGGCCATCATCACACTCTACAGCGAGACTGCAGAGCCAGTGGGTTCACAAGTCCTTCTCGAAAATTTTGACTTCGCTGTGAGTAGTGCCACGCTCCGCAATGACATGGCCTTCCTTGAAGAAGAGGGGTATCTCTACCAGCCACATATTTCCGCTGGTCGCATCCCGACCGACCAAGGCTACCGCTTCTTCGTCGAAGCCCTCTCAGATAGAGAGCTCTCTCGAGAAGAGCAGAAGCGACTTCAGGCGGAGCTCCTGATGCTCAAGGCCAAGCACACTCGCCTCGGTCGTAGCACCGCCAAGATTCTCTCAGCCTTCTCTGGCAACCTTGCAGTCTCTGGTCTCGTAGACCGTGAAGAACTCTACGACTTTGGGATGAAAGAAATGCTCGACAAACCAGAATTTCAAGACCTTGATGACCTGGTGCGCCTTGTAGAAACCCTCGACACCTTAGACGACAAGCTTGAGAAAATCATCGAGACCCTGAAGACCGGCGAGACTCAAATATACATCGGCGAAGAAAACCCTATCACTGGTATCGAAAACTGCTCTATGATTATTGCTCCATATCAGACGAGTGAGGGCACAGCGGTCCTCGCTATCATCGGTCCCAAGCGTATGGACTATGCCAAAAACAAATCTCTCCTCGAATACATGAGCCGTCTTCTCTCCAACTCTCAGAATCTCCTTCCGCTCATTATCATTGCACCCAACCTCATTACCTTTATCCGCTAACCAATACAAACATATGACCGAAAACAACCTCAAACCATACGTCGTTGGCCAGAAGCTCGCACTGTACGACCCGGCGACCAAGAAGTTTCTCCTCCTCAAGGCCAACAAGCCTACAGGCAAAGGTGATCCCAAGAAATACGAGACCTTCTGGAAGACTTACTTCCCATGGGACCTCCCCGGTGGCCGTATAGAAAACGATGAAACCGTCATCGAAGGCCTCCAAAGAGATGTTGTAGAAGAAATTGGTGAAAACGTACAGTACAGCTTAGGTGATATCGTACATGGCGAGCACATGGAATACATTGACGGTCCTGTCTATGCCACCTTTACCCTCGGACTCTACCAAGGCGGGGACATCACCCTAAGCGATGAGCACAGTGAATACCAATGGATGACAAGCGAAGAAGTCGAGAGCCACAAAGATATCAAGCCATGGCTCAAGAATGTGATAGCCAATGCTACCAAGCGTCTCCAAGAACAAAGCTACCTCAATGACCTCCTGCGCCTCCAGGCCGACTTCGACAACTACAAGAAACGCCAAGCTGAGGCAGAGAAGTCACTCAAGGAGTATCTGATCCAAGGTCTCGTACTCGACATCATCCCAGTCCTCGACAACTTCAACGCTGCGACACAGCACGTACCAGAAGCAGAGAAGTCGAGCCCGTGGGTAGTGGGTATCCAGTACATAGAGAAGCAGCTCGCAGATGTCCTCGCGGAACGCGGTGTCCAAGCTCTTGTCCCGACTATTGGCGAAGCCTTTGACCCAAGTAAACACGAAGCCCTGGAAAGCCAAGTCGGAGAACCAGCCAACACAGTCTACAAGATTCTTCAGAAAGGGTATCAGCTCGGAGAGAGAGTGGTCCGTCCAGCCAAGGTAGCTATCTATACCGCGCCAGACAATGAGACAACCAAAGATAAGAAAGGGGGTGAGAATTCATGAATCGTTCATTAATGCCATTTCCATTCAATGATGTAGAGCGCTTTTGGGCAGATGATTTCTTCGGCGGAGTAGCAGAACTTTCTCCAAAGATGGATGTCTACCAGAAAGAAGACTCAGTCATGGTGGAGCTTCCGCTCCCAGGCATTGATCCTAAAGATGTGAAGATTGTTATCGAAAATGACGTCCTCACTGTTAGCGGTCATACTGAAGAGAAAAAGGAAGTCAAACGCGAAGATTACTATCGCAAGGAGACTCGCTCAGGCCACTTCACACGTTCCGTTGTGCTGCCAATGCCAGTGAAGAATGCTGACGCTCAAGCTCGTTACGATAAGGGAATCCTCACTATAGAGCTCCCGAAAGACGAACAAGCTAAGCCAAAGCAAATTGCGATAGAAGTTGGGAG
>CAZYOT010000019.1:0-14273 GCA_964649305.1 uncultured Bdellovibrionales bacterium | reverse complement strand
AGAGGGACGCAAGAAGGCTGGGTTTAATGTGGAAGATCGTATCATTCTCGGCTATACCGGTAAAGAAGCGGTATTCTCGGTTCATCAGGATGAAATTGCTCGAGAAGTGTTGGCTATAGAAGTGACTGAAGGAGAGCTTGCTGAGGCTGAATATACCAATACGGTGGATATAGAAGGCAGTCAGCTTACTTTTTGGCTGAAAAGAGCCTAAGCTCTTGACTAAAAGAGGATACTTTGGCATAGTAGGTTGTTACTCATGAGGTAACGGCAATTTAAAAGGGGAATACGATGACCTGTGCTGCCACGAAGACGGCTCCGCGCTCTATTGTGGGAAAGTTTTCGATTTTCGAATCGGACAATCTCCAGATTCTTCGCACCGAATGTGGTTTTCACAATGTCGATCGAAATGTCGACAATATGCTTCAGCAGGATGTCACGGCTTCTGGTGAATGTCGTTGGCAGGCAATCTCGCTGGAAGGCCGGCCCGATATCATCGAGGCGGCTCTGCGGCAACCCGAAGGACATTTCGGTGCCAAGCAACTTCTGGCCTGGGAAGCTCGCGCCGTACACACCGCCAAGCCTGGTATCCACCGGGCAGTAGCGTTGAGATGTTCCATCACCAATGGCGAGGGAGGCGAGCCTTATTTTCTCACCATCAACCGCAAGAACAACGGCCTGGTGACGATCGGTCTCACTTCCAGGCGAGTCCTCCCGCTCTTGGATGACACCTACTACCTTCATACCTGGTAATACCAGGTGCTAAAATGAGATGATCTCCCCGCAGGGCCTAATGGCTCGGCGGGGGATTTTCTTTTTATTGGGGCCATAATGCTACAATACAAAGCATATGGAATACCGTTATACCGCGATTGTGCTCGGGAAGAAAGAAGTGGGAGAGACTGATCGTCTCTACACTTTTTATACTCGTGAGCAGGGTAAGGTGCGAGTAGTGGCCAAAGGAGTGCGCAAGCCTGAGGCCAAACTAGCTGGTCAACTCGAAAATCTTTCGTCAGTCCTGGTGATTATTAATAAGACAAGAGGGATGGGTAAGGTGACCTCAGCTTTGGCTGATGAGAGCTTTGTTTTTTTACGTCAGAACTATGAGGCGCTTCTCCATGTTTCTCAGAGTATGAGTTTGTTTGAGAGTTTTGTGGATATGGATGAGCCAGACGAAGCCTTGTTTGTACTTATCCGAGAGTACCTTGTAGAGGCTAATAAACTCGCCAAGCAAAATGACCTCATAACTATTCGACTCTTGACCCAAGGATTTTTGTTTCAGGTGTTTACCCATCTTGGGTATCATATTGAGGCTGGTACCTCAGTCCATTCAGGGGAAAAACTGACTCAAGGTGAAAGACATTTTTTTAGTCCCCAAGCGGGTGGGGTGATTACCGAAGGAGAGGTAGCAGAGTTTAAGGAAAGTTTTTATATCCAAGAAAACACTATCAAGCTTATGCGCTTGTTTGCCACACATAAGCTTAGCTCATGCCTCAAGGTCAAGGTAGGCAAAGAAGATATTCGGGAACTAGAGATGGTGTCACGACGTTTTGCGGATTGGATTGCTCATTAGTCGTTTCACTATAGCCGGGGTTTTTGGTAGAATAAAGACATTAAAATAAATACCAATGAGCCTTGAAGATCTAAACCAGCGTCTCCATAGTCGAGATACCCATCTAGAGAAGGGGCGTTTGATAGTGAGCGATGAACGAAGCGCAGAAGAAATTACTCAAGAAAAAGAAGCTTTTCAAAAAGTCGATGACTGGCAAACCTCACCAACCCAGGAAATGTACCTGATAAGCCCAGATCTTAAGAAAGCACGCAAGAAAAAATTCTATATAGCTCTTGGCAGTATAGTATTCTTAGGTATTCTTGGGGCTGCAGCTTACGCTGGCTATATATTCCTACAGCGTCAGAATGCGGTGAGTGTGGAAATCAGCGGACCAAAAAGCGTGGCCAGTGCGGAACGGGTCAGTTTTGATATCAGTTATGCCAACAGTAGTTTTGGAGAGACTAAAGATAATATACTTGCTCTGACCATACCAGAGAACTTTCAGATAGAAGCCGACCCCAAAATGACAGTGACTGGACGTCATGTAGAAATAAAGCTTGATAATATCTTGCCTGGGTCCAAGGGTAAGGTTTCTCTCATGGGTAAGTTTTATGGAGGGAAGGGGGACAAAGTAGTCTTGGATGCTCTTCTTCGCTACACTCCCAAGGGAGCGAGTAGTCAGTTTGAAAGCAGGACTTCATTTGATATCACTCTGGCCACATCACCACTCTTTTTTGAAGTGGAAGCCCCTAGTGAGGTGGGCTCGGGTCAAGAGATGGACTATGTAGTCACTTACGAAAACAAGAGTCCGGAGACATTTCGTAATTTACGCATAGTTGCCGACTACCCGGATGATTATCAGTATCTGTCTGCTACAGTTCCACCAAGTGAGGGTGATAATGCGTGGTTCATTGCCGAACTGAAGCCTAACCAGAGCGGTAAAATTGTGATCCACGGAAGCCTCGCTGGAGAAAAAGATACAGCCAAGACCCTCAAGGCCACTATTGGGGTACTTCAGGGTGACAATAGTTTGTTTGCATATAATAGTCTCGAAAAAAGGACACAGATAGCTGCCTCACAACTTACTATCAGTCAGGAGGTCAATGAGGGCACTGAAGTAGTGGTCAATCCTGGTGATTCACTCCGCTATGTTATTCGTTACAAAAATACTTCTGCCCTGGGTATGCGTGAGGTGGTGATTGCAGAAAGTTTGGATACAACATATCTAGATGTTTCTCGGCTTGCACTTGAACATGGTGCCTATGATCAGAATACCAAGAAAATTACTTGGAGAGCCTCAGATATTCCAGAGCTTGCCCGTCTCGAACCTGGCCAAGGAGGTGAGATTCGGTTTACTATCCCGGTCTTAAAGACTCTCCCTGTAGAAGCTGGTAGAGCTAAGGATCTTACTATTCGTTCCTTGGCTACTATCGATAGTCCCGATGTGAAGTCTGTTCTAGCAGGAAATAAGATTATTGGGAGCAACCTCTTGCAGGTCAAAGTAGGAGCCCTAGTGGCACTTTCTACCACTGTGTATTATGGGGCTACCGCCTTTCCTAATACTGGTCCTTTGCCTCCAGTCGCAGGGAGCGAAACCACTTATACAATAAAAGCCAAAGTAGAAAGTTCATCCAACGACCTTACACAGTCTAAGGTGACATTTGTCTTACCGAGCGGAGTCGTGTATAAAGAAAAATCATCACCCGGTGATGAAACAGTCAGTTTCAATACACGTACCAATGAGTTGACCTGGGAAATAGGGACCCTCAATCCACGCAAAGAAAAGGTATTGCAGTTCCAGGTGGCGATTACTCCAAATAGTAGTCAGGTAGGGAGAGATGTGGAATTGCTAAAGGGAACTAATTTCTACGCCAAAGAAAATTTTACAAAGAAAGAAGTCATGACCCAAAGAAAGACTCTCAGTAATAATCTTTCAGAAGATAACACGGTATCAGATCAAAGCGGTGTTGTAAAAGCAAATTGATATGAGTTGGCAACAAAATCCTGAATCAAAGAAAAGAGTGGGGATACTCACAACAAAATCCGGAGTAGTACATACTCCGTTTTTTATGCCGGATGCGACTCGTGCCACGGTGCGCGGAGTGATGCCTGAAGAGCTCAAAAATGCTCAAATAGAAGCTTTGGTGGTAAACACGTACCATCTTTTTGTGCAGCCTGGAGAAAAACTGATTGCAGAGGCTGGGGGTATCCATGGGTTTATGCAGTGGGATAGACTAATACTCTCTGATTCAGGGGGGTATCAGGTATTCTCACTTATTCATAAGGATAAGTCTCTGGGGCGTATCACAGAGGATGGGGCAGAATTTCGCGTACCCACAACAGGAGATAAAAAACTTTTGACACCAGAGCGTTCTATTCAGGTGCAGTTTGATCTCGGAGTAGATATCATGATTTGTCTTGATGACCCTCGTCCAAATGATATTTCGTATGAGGAAATGGCTGACTCAGTAGAGAGAACTATACGTTGGGCCAAGCGTTGTAAGGATGAATTCAATCGTCAGTTAGACGTGAGGGGCATTGCTTCAGATAAAAGACCGCTTCTTTTTGGTGTGGTGCAGGGTGGAAAAGAAAAGGATTTGCGTCTACGCTGTGCAGAAGCGCTTCGCGAAATTGATTTCGATGGTTATGGCTTTGGAGGGAGGCATATCGATGAGGATGGAGTGCTTCTGGAAGAAATTGTGCGCTACACAGCAACAGTGATGCCAGAGGATAAGCCCCGATTTGCTCTTGGTGTAGGAACGCCGAGTGATATTGTGAAGTTCTATCACATGGGATGGGATATGTTTGACTGTGTGATTCCAACGAGAGAGGGTCGTCATGGGAGATTGTTTGTATGGAACAAAGAAACATTAGAAAGTGAAGAGCTAGCGCCTAATTTTTATACCACAATCAATATCACCAATGCCGAGCATCGGGAAGACTTTGGGCCAGTCGACCCAAGTTGTGATTGTAAACTTTGTACACAGTATTCACGAAGCTATCTCAAGCATTTATTTGCGGTAGGTGAACCCTTGGCTCTCACTCTCGCTTCACTACATAATCTTCGTTTCTATACGAGACTAATGGAAAAACTTCGGGCATAAAAGCGAAAGCGGCGAGTGGATGTTGTCCAGTCGCCGCTTTTCATTTTCCCCCTAAACTTATTGCATCAACTAGCCACTAGAAACAGCACCAAAGGTTTTGATGAGTTCCATGTAAAGACTTTGGAGTGCATGAAACCATTGCGCATCTTCCGTTGCCTCGGCCACCTCACTCGTTATGAGGGCGTGGAAGGCATAGGGGGCAGTGCCTTTTTTGCGATGCTCGTTTAGTTCTCGAGCAAGCGCAACGCCTTCTTCCTCTATGCGTTTGAAAACAGCTTTAAGTCTTCCTGCGAGTAGAGGGGCCTCTATCTGACTTTTCATCTGAGCTGTTTTGGCGAGTTCCCAAATATGCTCTGGTACAATAACGGATGCCTGCATTGACCTTACTCCCTGTGAAGCCTTGATATAAAAATTAGCCAAAAAAGGCTTCATTACGGTATACTCTAGAGAGTAAATAAAGTCAATAGGTCTATGACGCACAATGAACACCAAGTTACCATGGAAAAAATCGTTTCTTTAGCCAAAAGAAGGGGTTTTGTGTTTCCTTCTTCAGAGATATATGGTGGCTTTGCGGCGGTCTATGATTTTGGTCCTTACGGTGTAGAGCTGGCCAAGAACATCCGAGAAGCTTGGTGGACGGCTATGGTGCGTGATCATGATAATATTGTGGGTCTCGACAGTGCTATTTTCATGCACCCCAAGGTCTGGGAGGCTTCAGGACACGTAGGTGGATTCAGCGATCCACTCGCAGAGTGTAAGAAGTGTCAGAGTCGTTCACGAGTAGATCATCTCTTAGAGGAGATTGGAGTGCAGGCAGATGAAAAAATGACAGAGAGTGAAATCAATGCTCTTTTTGATGAACATAAGTCCAAGATAGCATGTCCAAAATGCGGCAAGATGGAGTGGAGCGAAGCCAAAAACTTTAATCTTCTGGTAGAATCTAATCTCGGTGACTTTACAGGAACTGGTGAAAACAAGACGTATCTTCGCGGAGAGACATGCCAGGGTATTTATATTAACTTTAAGAATATTCTTGACACTACTCGTGTCAAAGTACCTTTTGGGATTGCGCAAATAGGCAAAGCTTTCCGCAATGAAATCACAGCTCGTCAGTTTATTTTTCGTAAGCGTGAATTTGAGCAAATGGAAATGCAATTTTTTATTCATCCTAGTGAAGCAGAGAAGTTTTATAACGAATGGAGAGAGAAGCGCATGCAGTATTATATCGATCTTGGTATCAAACCAGAGAATCTGAAATGGCATGAGCATGAGAACCTCGTTTTTTATGCCAAGGCAGCCTGGGATATAGAGTACCGTTATCCCTTTGGTTTTAAGGAGTTGGAAGGTGTACATAATCGAAGTGACTATGACCTCACTCAACACAGTACATTTTCTGGTGTAGACCTCTCATACCGTGACCCTGTGACCAATGAAAAATTTGTGCCATGGATAGTAGAAACTTCAGTAGGACTAGACCGCACGTTTCTCGCAGTGCTTTGTGATGCCTATGTAGAGGAGCCCGTCCAAAGCTCTTCGAGCAATGTGCCGGGCAGGGAGGCGACTGAAGATGAGATAAGAATAGTTTTAAAATTTCCGAAAAAGCTCGCTCCAGTGCAAGTAGCTGTGTTTCCACTCATGAAGAATAAGCCAGAACTGGTAGAGAAAGCCCGCGAAGTCTATGACATGCTCCGTAAGGACTTACGCGTAGAGTTTGATGACAATGGTAATGTCGGTAAGCGATATCGCAGACAAGATGAAATTGGTACACCTGCTTGTGTGACTATCGACTTTGATACGCTCGAAGATAACACAGTGACTGTGCGTGACCGCGATACTATGGAGCAGAAAAGAGTGGCTATTGATGAACTCAAAGATTTTTTGATGGTATAAGTTGTAACGTCTAAATCGCATGAAAGTTATTGTAGCGGATGTCGCTCCCAAAACGTCAGTACGAGTGATTTTTGATGAAAGTATCCACGCCTCATTTTTTCGCGAGCAAGATGGGCGAAAAGAAATAGTCCTCAAGGTTAGTAAAAAAACAGAGCTCACGAGGAGAAAATGGTTTCTACTTATCCGTGAAGTTGTGGCTTTGGCACAGAAGCATCACATAAAAGAAGTAGCTCTGGCCTGGCACGTAGCAGTGGATTTCCCGGTCCTTGCAAAAGATTCTGTAGATACACTGGCTCTTTTGGTGACTGAGAATATGCTTTTGGCTGGCTATGCTTTTGATCGCTACAAAAAGAAAGATAAAGATAGTTACCATGGCCTCAAACAGGTCTCTTTGGTAGTGACCGCTCAAAGTAAGGCTCTTGTGAAAAAAGGTGTGTCACGAGGAATGATACATGGCGAGTATCTTAACTGGTATCGAGATCTAGCTAATATCCCAGGGAATGACATGACACCGAAGCTTTTGGCTCACGCCGTAAAAAGAAAAGTAGCCTCTCTTAAGAATCCAAAACTTTCACTGAAAATCTTGGGTCAAAAAGAGATTGAACGTTTAGGTATGGGTGGTGTGATGGCGGTGGGTAAAGGCAGCAAAGAAGAATCACAATTTATTGAACTCAACTATCGAGGAGGCAAACAGGGCGAAGCCCCGGTAGTTTTGGTAGGTAAAGGAGTGACTTTTGATAGTGGTGGTATCGATACCAAACCTCATCCTTATGCCCTAGATATGATGATGGATATGAGTGGTGGTGGAGCCGTGTTGGCTGCCACTCTCATCAGTGCATGTCTGGGACTTAAACGCAACTTAGTTGCATTAGTTCCAGCAGTGGAAAATATGCCTGGGGGAGAAAGTTTTCGTCCTGGAGATGTAATCACTATGCTTGATGGGACAACTGTAGAGATAGGGCACACGGATGCAGAAGGGAGATTGATTCTAGCAGACGCTCTTATTTACGCGAAGCGCTTTAAGCCTGCAGGTGTGCTGGATGTAGCTACACTAACCGGAGCTGCTGCTGTAGCCTTGGGAGAGCGGGCGACTGCATTGTTTACCCGAGATGATACACAAGCGGAAAAACTGCTTCAGGCTGGAGAACTCTCTGGTGATGTGGCTTGGAGACTGCCTCTCTGGGAAGAGTATGAAGGTGAAATTGCTGGTAACGTAGCAGATATCTCTAATGTGCGGACCAAGGGACGCGATGGTGTGGGTGGAGCTATCACAGCCGCTACCTTCTTGTACCACTTTGGTAAAATCCATCCATGGTTTGTGCATCTAGATATGGCCCCTACTATGACCTCAGTCTTTGATGAGCACTTGGCTAAAGGAGCAAAGGGTTCACCAGTCAGACTCTTGGTAGCCTACCTGGAGCATGTATAGTTCTTTCTTGACGCATCAGAGAGAGGGACTTATACTGAGAAATCTTTATTATTCTTGCACATATATTTTTGTACTATTTACTTAATACTCGCTCATATGAAATATCAGAAAATTACGCTCAAAAATGGTTTACGTCTCATCCTAGCACCGATGCAGGATACTGATACGGCTACGGTATTAATTATGACTGGTGTGGGCTCGCGCTATGAGACGAGAAGTGAAAATGGTCTAGCTCATTTCCTCGAACATATGTTTTTTAAGGGGACTATTAAGCGCCCAACTGCTCTGGATATTAGTAAGGAGCTTGATGGTCTCGGGGCTGAGTTTAATGCATTTACTGGAGAAGAATACACAGGGTACTATGCCAAGGTTGCATCTAAGCACTGGATGACAGCACTGGATGTCATCTCGGACCTTTTCCTCAATGCCAAGTTAGAGCAGGAAGAAATAGACCGTGAGCGTGGGGCAATACTCCAAGAGCTCAATATGTATGAGGATATGCCGATGCGTCGTGTACAGGAGCATTTTAAGACGCTTCTGTATGGTGATACACCACTAGGCTGGGACATTGGGGGACCGAAAAGCAATATCAAGGCTTTTATGCGTAAGGACTTTGTGATATTTCTTGATCGAGCCTATGTGGCACCCAATATCGTGGTTGGTGTAGCGGGCAAGATTGATACCAAGTTGGTCAAGAAAGAAGTGGAGAGTATTTTTGCTAACGTACGTGTAGGTAAAAAGCCTGTGGCTAAGAAGGCTTCAGACAAGCAGTCTACACCTCAAGTGTTTGTCCAGAATAAAAAAGTAGACCAAACACAGCTTGTAGTGGGGGTGCGGACTTTTGATATTTTTCACAAGGACAAGGCAGTACTTTCTGTCTTGGCAACTATTCTTGGTGGAGGCATGTCATCGCGCTTGTTTATCGAAGTACGTGAACGGAGGGGGCTCGCTTATTCTATTCGCACTAGTAATGACCTCTTCTTAGATGCAGGTTATATGGCTACTCAAGCGGGAGTGGAGCATGAGAATTTGGAAAAAGCCTTGAGTGTGATCTTGGCTGAATACAAGAAGATTGCTACTGAACTGGTTGGTAAAGAAGAACTCAAGAAAGCTAAAGAAAGCATCAAGGGCCGCATGGCACTCGGACTGGAAGGCTCAGATGATGTAGTGGAATATCTAGTAGGACAAGAAATACTTCAGAATACAATCACATTGCCGAAAGATAAAATCAAAGCCATTGATAAAGTAACCGCTGAGGATGTGCTCAGAGTTGCTAAGACTATTTTTACAGAAAAGAGACTCAACCTTGCAGTCATTAGTCCTGATACCAAAAAAGCGAAACTCGAAAAACTCCTTCACTTCTAAAGTATGTCCAGCACTGCAATGACGAAAAATGTTCTTTATTGGGTGTATGTTTTGAGGAGTGAAGTAGACAAAAAGATGTACATTGGTTATACAATGCGTATTAATGAGAGACTAAAAGAACATGCAAGTGGAAAATCTGTTGCTACTGCTCCAAGAAGACCATTTAAGCTAATTTATTTAGAAGCCTGCACTAATAAAAAAGATGCTATGAGAAGAGAAAATTATTTCAAAAAATCAGGGGGTAGAAAATTTCTCGCTTTGCGGCTCAAGGAGTTTTTTCTTGATAATTCGTCATTGTAGTGCTGGATATGAAAACACCCGGAACACTTTTTATCGTAGCTACTCCCATAGGCAACCTGGGAGATATTACGTTGCGTGCCTTGGACACACTCAAGAGTGTAGAAGCCATTTTGTGTGAAGACACACGTGTCACCAAGAAACTCCTCTTTCACTATGAAATCACCAAGACCACATTGTCATTTCATGAGCATAGTGATGCCCGAAAGATAGCCAGTCTCCTTGAGCGCTTGCAAGCAGGAGAAAGCTTGGCACTGGTGACAGATGCCGGTACTCCAGGGCTGTCTGACCCAGGGAATGTGTTGGTGGAGGCTGCTCTGACTGCCGAGATACCAGTCATACCTATTCCAGGAGTGTCTGCGCTCACAGCCTTGGTATCGGTAGCGGGAATTGATATGCGAGAATTTGTATTTCTTGGCTTTCCGCCACACAAAAAAGGGAGGCAAACTTTTTTCCAAGGGGTGAGTGACAGTAAGATGCCAGTCATGTACTATGAATCACCACACCGGGTACTGAAGAATCTGGAACTGCTACGAGAACTCAGTACTGACAAAAAAGTGATTCTTGGAAGAGAGCTCACCAAGATGTTTGAAGAAATAGTGCGAGGCAGCATCGAAGAGGTACAGGTGTATTTCGAGGAACATCCAGAGAAAGTTAAAGGGGAATTTACGATTATTGTGTATTAAAAAAAGCGAGCCGGCACACGTGGTTACGTGGCCGGCTTTTGCGTTTCCCCTTACGTATTACGTTTGGGTTTTTTTCTCCTTTTTGCCTTGAGGGCTACTTTGAGGATGAGTACTTGCCCACTGAAACTCCCAGGTACGGGAATAATCATTGAGTTGATACACATCAGTACGAGCGTTATATGGTGTCGCCGACTGATTGGGCTATTCCCAAAGAGCATCCTTAGAAGGCGATTGTACTGAGTGCGAGGTAGATGTACGCTTTTGTAGAGTGCCTGTCTCACTTTTTACCCCTCATGGTAAAAATTGTTGTGGGGTCGCTTCTAGTGGAAACGACCCCAATCTCCCCAAAATTAATTGTCCATCACGTTGGATGGGTAGAGAGTGTCGTCAGTTGGACGACATCCCTGGAGGACTCATCAAATCCTCAACCTCGGCCAGAAGCTCTGGATTCATGTCATGACTCAACCCCTTGAGGTTGGCATGAGTAGGGAGGTGAGGATCGACCGATATCAGATGTCCATCAGTGGTTCTGATGGAATGAGCGTCAAGAGGAGATTCCCCAATCTCCGGATCAGCTCTTCTGTTTATCGGTTGACCCAAAAGAGCCGGTGGATCCTCCCGGTAGCGGGCAGAACTCGTTTGAAAGGATGAGCGCCCCATTTCAAAGGCGCCTGATTCACGGCATTGGTGAGGTATTCCCCGATCGCAAAATGAACACATCTTAAATTCCCCTAACAGTAGTCTCAAACATGTAAACCCCTCATAGATTTACCTATGCAAACTACTCCTGTCACTTAGATTAGTCAACCCCCAGGCCATAGAAAAGAGCATTAGTCAAAAAGCGCAGTTTCAAGAGAGTGATATATGTCGACAGAAGCCAAACTTTGTGCCATGGTAGAAGAAAGCCAAATATACGTATATATGCAAGTCAAAAAGCCTTTTTTTGTTACCACTCCTATCTATTATGCCAATGGTTTGCCTCATATTGGGCATGCCTATACGACTGTGGCTGCTGACGTGGTGGCCAGAGCCAAGCGTCTGGAAGGACAGGAGGTTATTTTTTCAACTGGGACTGATGAACATGGTGCTAAGATTGCCGAGAAGGCCAAGGAAGTCGGTAAAGATCCACAGGAATTTGTCGATAGTATCGCCAAGGCTTTTGAAGATCTCTGGCAGAGACTTAATATTAGTCACGATGCATTTATCCGTACTACAGATCCTAAGCACAAAGAGGCAGTGACGAATGTTCTTACTCATCTTAAAGAGCAGGGTGCTATTTATCTTGGTCAGTATGAAGGACTTTACTGTGTCGGTTGTGAGCAGTATAAGATGGAGAGTGATTTGGTGGACGGTAAATGTCCAGACCACAATCGTGTACCAGAGAGGATGATAGAGGAGAGCTATATGCTCAAGATGACTGAGTATCAGGAGGCTTTGATTGCCAAGATTGAGAATGATGTACTGTGTATTAAGCCGGCTAAATACAAGGGGGAGATTTTGAGTTTTCTTAAAGGACAGAAGCTAGAAGACCTTTCGCTTTCTCGTAAGCATGTGGAGTGGGGGATACCGCTCCCATTTGATCCGACTCACACTACGTATGTCTGGGTGGATGCTTTTTTGAACTACCTAACTGTCCTGGGATGGGATGGTAGAGGTGAGGCACCAGCGGCCTGGCCAGCTGATGTGCAGTTTATTGGTAAAGATATTCTCCGGGTGCACGCCACTATCTGGCAGATTCTTCTTTTGCACTTAGGATTTCCTGTGACCAAGACACTTTTTACACACGGTCATATTCTCTCGGGAGGTAAGAAGATGAGTAAAACTCTGGGCAATGTCATCAGTATCGATGAGATGCTAGATACCTTTGGCGTGGATGGGACGCGCTATCTTTTACTCGCAGGAGGGTCTTTCGGTGAGGATATGGATCTGACACCTGAGCGTATGAAAGAAAAGTATAATGCTGATTTGGCTAATGGACTTGGAAATCTTGTTTCACGAGTTTTGAAGTTAGCCGAACAACTCAATGAATCATATACATCAGTTGAACCAATAAGGGGTCTTTCTCAAAAATATGAAGAAGCTTTACAGAAATGCACTCTTAGTGAGGCGCTTGAGTTTGTTTGGGATAGAGTGCGTCAAGCTAACGAAGATATGAGTCGTGAAGAACCATGGAAGCTTGTAAAAGAAGATAGGACACGATTTGATGATGTCATCTTAAAGCTCCTTCTAGACCTTGAGCAAATAGCGTATTCTCTGAAACCTTTTCTTCCGGGGACTGCCGAGAAAATTCAAACTGCTTTACGAGAAGGTAAAACAGAACCTTTGTTTCAGCGCATTTAGTATATGCAAGATATTCACACCCATTTGTACTGGGAAAGTTACGATGAAGATCGGGATGAGGTCTTGGCTCGTGCACGAGCAGCAGGAGTAGAAGAGATGCTCGTAGTCGGAACTACGGTAGAGGAAAGCAAGCAGGCTTTGGCGCTTGCTCAGAAGTATAAGGGTATTTTTGCTTCGGTCGGGATTCATCCTAATGAGTTTCGTCGAGAAGTGGGGGAATATTTAGCAGATTTAGAGGAACTCGCTCAGGATAAGAAAGTGATAGCTATCGGTGAGTGTGGACTGGACTACTCGGCGAGTCATGGAGGGATAGATGAAGAAACAAAAGCCAAGCAAAAGCAGGGCTTCGAGGAACAGTTATCTTTGGCAAGTAAATTAGAGCTACCCGTGATTGTGCACTGTCGTGATGCCTACAAGGATCTACTAGCTATACTTGGAGAACAAAAAGTAACAGTGCCTGTCATCATGCATTGTTATATGGGCAATACGGTTGTGACTGAAGATTTTCTCAAGCTACCGAATGTTTACTTCTCTTTTACCGGCAATATTACGTACCCGGTCAAAAAGCATCTTGTAGGGACACCAGAGGATATTACCGAGACTGTCAGACTTATACCTAAGGAGCGAGTCTTTGTGGAGACAGACTGTCCCTTTTTGGCGCCACAGAACATGCGAGGCAAGCGGAATGAACCCGCCTATGCTACACATACTGCCGAAAAAGTGTGTGAGCTTCTTGGGGTGACTCGAGAGGTCTTGGATGTACAGCTTACGGAGAATTTTCAGGCAGTCTTTAAAACCAGCTAGATTGACTCATCTCGGTTTTGGCCGTACAATAGAAGCGTTTCAGAGCCTCTCTCAAATGGGTTAAAGACCCTTTTTTGTTATAAAAATATGGAAATTTCAATTGCTGCTGAAAAACTATTTAGTCTTGGTGCTCTACCTATTACCAATGCTCTTTTGATTGGTGGTATTGTGAGTACTTTACTTATGGTTGCTTTTACGAGCCTGATGCGTAATCTTAAGGATGTGCCACGAGGCTTCCAGAATATCGTAGAGATTATTTTTGAAGGATTGCTCGACTTAGTGGAGAGTGTCACTCAGGATAAGAAACAAGCGCTACAGTTTTTTCCTCTTATTGCCACTATTTTCCTTTTTGTTCTTTGTTCTAACTGGGCTGGATTGCTCCCAGGTCTTGGGACCGTAGGCCTTTCTCATATGAAGGAGGGACACGCTACGATTATTCCTTTTTTGCGTAGCACTTCAGCTGACCTTAATTTTACCTTGGCTCTATCCGTGATAGTGGTAGTAGTAGTGCAGGTAACTGGTATTGCCGCTCTAGGCATACGTCGATATGCAGGAAAGTTTTTGATCAGTCCGTTTCATAAGCCGTATGTCATTGGCATGTTTGTGGGTATTTTGGAGCTCGTCAGTGAGATTGGTAAAACTATTTCATTCACTTTCCGTCTTTTTGGGAATGTTTTTGCTGGAGAGGTGCTTTTGACAGTAATGCTTCATTTGGTGCCCTATATTCTACCTTTGCCATTTCTTTTTTTGGAGATTTTTGTAGGCTTTATACAGGCAGTGGTGTTTGCGATGTTGACCCTGGTATTCCT
>CAZYOT010000018.1:869-14438 GCA_964649305.1 uncultured Bdellovibrionales bacterium | reverse complement strand
GCCATGTTTCTTCCGGTAGTTTCACGTGCACAGTCAAATGGACTTTCACTTTTGCCTTCACCGCTACCTATTTTGATGAAGACGACACCGGGCGTGCCAGTCACTACGGATATCAAGCTTCGCAATACTGGAACAGGCGAGGAAACGCTCAAGGTCACTCTTATGAAGTTTGAGGCCTATGAGGATACCGGTAAACCAGCCCTTATGGATCCTGAGCCAAATGACGAGTTTATTAAATGGGTAAAGTTTAGCGAGGATACATTCAAGGTAGCCCCAGGAGAGTGGAAGACTATCCAGGCAACTATCACTCCTCCCAAGGAAGCTTCATTTGGTTACTATTATGCCTTTGTCTTTTCTCGTGCTAATGAGAATTTAACTGATGAAGAACGTCGCACAGCCCTCAATGGCGGTACAGCCGTGCTCGGTCTTCTTGATGTCGATGTCCCTGGAGCTAAGAAGGAGATTACCCTGGATAAGTTTTCACTTGACCAGAGTGTCTATGAGTTTCTTCCAGCCACGTTTAAGGTGACTCTCAATAACAAGGGTAATGTCCATGCTGCACCAAGGGGCAATATCTTTATCGATAAAGGGAGTGAGAAAGATGTAGCCCTTCTTGAGGTCAATAAAGAAAAAGGTAATATTTTGCCATCCTCCAAGCGTACCTTTGAAGTCCAGTGGACAGAGGGTTTTCCAGGGTACACACCTAAGATTGTCGATGACAAAGAGGTAAAAGATGAAAAGGGTAACACGGTGATGGAGCTCAAGTGGGACTTCAAAGACGCTTCCAAGCTTCGTTTTGGTCACTACACAGCCAAAATCTTAATGATCTATGATGATGGTACCCATGATGTACCTCTTGAAGGTGAAGTCAGTTTCTGGGTTATTCCATGGCGCATTATTGGTGGTGGTCTCATTATTCTTATTTTTATCGGTCTTGGTTTGCGCTCGATGCTTCGTGGCATGTTTGGTAAAATGAAAGGCAAAAAATAATGAAGTCGCTTTGGAGGAGGGGGATCATTGTTGGTATCGTAGTTATTTCATGGGGGCTTTTTCCGAAGCCCTCTTTTGCTTTGGAAGAAAAAGTTTTTGAACAAAAGAATTTACAGAAAGTCACCATAGAACCAGCCTTGCAAGAAGTAGTCTTGGAGAATCAGGTAGAGGTGCCGATTATCATTGAATTAGAAAATACTGCCCCTTCAGCGCAAAATTTTGCTCTTAAGGCTGTGGACTTTGGTACTCTGGATGAAAGTGGTGGAGTGGCCTTTCTTGGGACAGGTGATCCAAGAGACTATGATGTAGCTAGTTGGCTTTCTATTCCAGTCAATGAAATATTGGTACCACCAGCATCCAAGACAAAGCTCACGGTAACCGTAACCAATAGCGGAAAATTGGCTCCAGGAGGCCATTATGGAGCTCTTCTGTTTGAAAATACCACTCCCAATAATGAAGAAGGTGGTGATCCCTACATCGCTGTACGGCAGGTGTTTTCTTCACTCATCTATATGCGTAAAGTAGGCGGTGAAATTTTTTCTCTTACACTTGATGATGTGACATATCGTAGAAATGCTTTTGTGTTGCCTGCCACCACAGATATTCGTTTCACCAATGATGGCAATACGCATGTGGTCCCAAGAGGTACTCTTCGCATTACTGATCCTTTTGGGAGAACAGTGGAGAGAGTCACGCTCAATGAGGAGTCAGCGTTGATATTACCC
Source organism: uncultured Bdellovibrionales bacterium (assembly GCA_964649305.1). Classification (GTDB taxonomy): domain Bacteria; phylum Patescibacteriota; class Minisyncoccia; order Moranbacterales; family UBA1568; genus UBA1568. The sequence goes on along the minus strand of CAZYOT010000018.1, from coordinate 12,723 downwards.
AAAGCCACACGTAAGTTCCATGAAGATTTTATATCACTCGCTCTGGCTTGGGTACCGGGACGGTACACGGTGCTTTTTGAGTATCGCTATGATGGCAAAGATACTTATGAGAAAAAAGTAGAAAAATATTGGTATTTTCCGCCAGTCAGTATGACAGTTATCGTGGCAGCATTTGCTCTTTTTGTCATAGCCAAAAAGAAACAGTGGTCATGGAAAAAAGTCTGTACATATTTTCGTAAGAAGTAAAATAAGGCTCTATGAAGCTAAAAAATATTATTTATACTGTGCTTTTACTCGGGATTGTTGGTGGTGGTATATGGGTGTGGCTCTGGATACAGGGTGATGCGGAGGGCACTGTCAGTACTGGGGTAGCCAAAGAAAAAGTGGAGGCTATGAAAAGCGGCACAGAGGTATTTGGCGGTGATTATTTTACGGTGGATGTGCCAAGAGAGTATGCGAAGCGGTCACATGAGGTGCCCACTAGTGGACCACTCAAAGAAACGGTGTTTTTTGTGGGAGCGGCCAGTGGCAATGAAAAAATTGCGGTGACCGTAGAGGAAAGACCAGAAAAAACCTTTGATGCTTCGCCTGGTTTTCAGTTACGTAAGGAAAATAGGGACTATTTAGAAAAAAAAATCAAAAATGGAGACGTGGAAATGAGTCTATTTAGCAAACCTAAGGATCCGTTTGAAAAGACGCTCTATTTCTACCAGGACAATTATTTGGTGAGTATTGCCTTCACAGCAACAGCCGAAAAAAAGGAAGCAGAAGGGCAAATTTTGCAGATGCAAAAAACGTTTAAAATCAGGAGTTTGGAAGAGCGTCAAAAGCAGCAAAAAAATCAGGAATAAGGCTTGCAATAAAGCATTTTTTCTGCTATAATGGAGTTAATAGAGATTCAAAAAGAGGTGATCCCGGGAAACCGGGGTCACTTTTTGTTTCTTTAGCAAACTTATTAAGTTGCTTTGCAGGCTATGAGCCTCAAAAACAAACAAAAAAACATTTTAAATAAGCCATTTATCAGAAGAGGTTCTCGAACCCTCTTTTTGGCGTTTGTTTTTGTGATTTTTTCACTGGGATTTTTCTTGGTCAGTTCACCAACATCCAAGGCAGCTACTGGTATCAACCGTCAGATCAATTTTCAGGGTAAGGTGGTAGCCAAGACTGTGGGTACCAACGTGGCCAATGGTTCATATTCATTTACATTTAGTATTTACACGGTAGCCAGTGGTGGATCAAATATCTGGACTGAAACTAAGTCACTTACCGTGACTGATGGAATTTTCCAGACCAACCTCGGAGATACCACGAGTCTTCCTGGTTCAGTGGATTTCAATACCGACAACATTTATCTCGGTATCAACTTCAATAGCGATGGAGAAATGTCTCCACGCGTCCGCTTTACCGCCACCCCTTATGCCATGAATGCCGAAAAAGTTGGTGGACTGACAGTCACTAGCACTACGGGTACACTCACGGTCCCAGCCGGTAAGACCATATCTTTTGGTGGTGCTTTTTCTACCTCAGCTTCCAACGATGTAGCCCTGACTACCTCAGGCGCTACAGCGCTGACCCTTCCAACATCTGGCACGTTAGCCACTCTCGCTGGCACCGAAATCTTGACCAACAAGACCATTGGTTCAACTGGAGTCACTTTTTCTGGTGCTACTACTGACATCACTACTGCCACTGGAGAAGACTTGACCATGGTGGCCAATGGCGCAGGGATTATCAGTCTCAATGATGCAGTCACTATCTCAGGTACCACTACGCTCTCGACCCTTACCTCTGCAGCTGGTGTAGCTATCGGTATCAACTCTGGTACTACTGGGGCTATCAATATTGGTGATGATGGTTCTGCTGAAACGATTAGTATAGGTACGGGCGCTGCCGCCAAAACAGTGATTTTTGGTTCTACTAATACTACTTCCACTTCCACACTTCAGTCTGGCACGGGGGGTATTACCCTCGCTGTAGCTGGTACTGCTACAGGTACGGTCCAGGTGGGAGCTGGTGGCACTGGCACTACTACTCATGACCTTTTTGCTCTAGATGTGAAAAGTGATGCGGGAGACCCAGCTGGTACGGAGGGCAAGATGTACTACAACAACTCTACCAATCGCTTCCGTTGTTTCGAAGACACTGCCTGGACGGACTGTCGCGGCTCAGGAGCTCCTGGTGGATCTACTACTCAGATTCAGTTCAATGATGCTGGATCATTTGGTGGTGACGCTGACTTTGTTTGGGACAAGACCACCAATGACCTTACTCTCCCAGGTACGGATACAGGTATTACCATGAACGCTATTACCAACGAACCAAGTGCTACCACGGGCAGCAACCTTCATATTTATAGTAAAAATATCGCTGGACGCATTGTACCAAAATGGGTAGGTCCTGCTGGGGTGGACACTCCTTTTCAGGCAGCTCTATGGGGTAATAATACGGTCATGTGGACCCCAACCACCGCCACTGCTGGAGTTTGGCAGGGTACAGCTGGAGCCGGGGCGGGTACCTATACGACTGCCCTTCCTACTACTACAAATTTCTATACTTCCATGAAGCGTGGTCAGTGGGCGACAGTGGTGACTACTACCAACCAGCAAGTGGGTCAGCGCAGTACTGAAAACATGTTTTTCCGTGGATCAGTAGCTGGACAAGGAGGATTTTTCTTCTTTTGTCGGTTCGGTATTACTTCTTGGACAGCGGGTGACAGACTCTTTGTGGGTCTTATACCAAACAGTACAGCAGTAGTAACTGCCAATCCTTCTCTCGATGCAAACAGCGTGGGCTTTGGTATAGATGCAGGAGATACAGCTATTACTTTTATGCACAATGACGCCGCAGGTTCAGCTACGAAAGATGCTATTGCTGGTCAGCCGGCCCTTGCTGCCAACCAGGGGTACGATGCCTACATCTTTGCTAAGCCCAATGATACAACCGTCTATTATCGTTTGGTAGACTTAAATACAGGAACAGAAATTATTAACTCATCCACCGCTACAGATCTTCCAGTTAATACAACCATGATGTCAGCACATGCGGTAATGAGTAATGGTGCCAATACACCAGTTACGGCAGCACAGATCGGTATTAATCGTATATATGTAGAATCTGATCGCTAAAAATATGCAACAAAAACTAATAGTATCTACTCTCATCATAGGTTCGCTTATCTGGGTTTTACCAGCCAAAGCAGATTTGCGTTTTGAACTCCAATCAGAAGAAAATCAACTTACACTGACGGGAAGTTGTGATGCCGATGTGCATATAGAGCTTTATGAAGGGGAAAATTTTGAGTTAGACCCACTCTACACAGCCGTGGCACCCTGTACCAATGGTACATTTACGCATGATGATAATCTCCTCAAATGGGGAATAGCGGATGGTCAGTATAAGTTGGTAGTAGAAGGGGACCGTCACACTATTCGGGACTTTATCGTCAAGCAGCCGCCAGTGACTATAGAAGAAATGGTGGCGCGTGAAGCAAGAGAAAAGGGTCTCCCTACAGAAGTCGGTCTTTCCGCAGATCAGATATTCGAGAATGCTCAGGCGAGCTTTGGAGCTAAGCTCTACAGTCTCGAAACAGACCTTATCACTATGCAGGAAAGCCTCAAGGATACGAGCTATCCTGATTTTATCAAGGTGGGTTTGAGCGGAGCGCTCAGTACGGTAGAGGTAGTGACTAAGAAGCTGCAAGAAACCTTCTTTGTAGTAGAACAACGTAACTTTGAGGAAAAAGCTACTTCTATAGAGTCTCTTCCAAAAGCAGAACCAATAGCACCAGTAGTGTCACCTAATTCAGAAACCACTAGCACACCAGTAGAAGAATCATTAGAGACAGCACCAGAACCCGAGACTGAAACACTTCCTACAGAAGAAACAGCCACTCCCTAAGTAAGTATCTTGTAGAGAGAGCGGTTATTCATTACACTAGAGAGTACAGAAGAACCTCAAGTATTCTCACAAAACAAAAACATGCTTTCACTTGAAGTCAACGCTCCCAAAAAGAGTAAAAAAATCCTTTCATCCAAAAATCAACCGAAACTGATAATTAGTGTTTTGGCCACTTTGCTCGTGTTGGCTTTGGCTGGGCTGGGATATTTCTACTATCACTATGTGGCAGGAGCAGACGCTCCGGTTAAGACTGAAGATGAACTGATTACGGAAGCAGTAGGGAGTCGTATTCTCATACCTGATGAAAAACCATCTATTGCGACTGTCACTGACAAGACCAAGCTCGCAGATCAGCCGTTTTTTAAGAAGGCTGAAAATGGCGATAAGATATTAATCTTCACCAATGCCGGCAAGGCCGTACTCTATCGTCCAAAAATCAAGAAGGTGATTGATACCACTGTAATAAGTCTGACTCCAGAGGCGGGCCAAGAAAATGCCAGTGGTACCACGCCGACTGATGCGAATGAGAAAGTTTCTACTACAGAAGAGACTACTACTGAGCCAACCGAGCGACTGAATATTGCTATCTACAATGGGTCGCAGAAAATAGGGATTACCAATAGCTTCGACGATGAGCTCAAGGCTATGTATAGTAATATCGATATTGTGCTCAAGGAAACGGCTAAGAAGAGTGATTATGAGAAGAGTGTCGTAGTAGACGTCACTAAGCTTAATGCTCCATTTGTCAAAGAACTCGCAGGGAAGATTAATGGTACAGTAGGAGAGCTACCAGAAGGAGAAAAGGCTCCAGAAAATACTGATGTTTTGATTATCCTTGGGAACAATGACTACAAGCAGGTTCCTTAAGAATCTCTTGAACAAAATAGCCTAAAAATCCCTTCTCTTATCGGAAGGGATTTGCTTTTTTGGGCCTGGGGCCGATAGAGGTATTTACCCCGTGAAATATGTACATTTTTTTATTCTCCTCTTCCGTACTATACTTAGCTGTTAAATAAAGGGTAAAAACAGTATAATAAGGGTAAGATTAATGTACGTTGAAGATTTAATTTCAGATTAAATCTTATTTCACAGGGTGAATTATGGCTCAATTCCAAGAAAATACTACCGAAATCATCAAATCACGTCTCAATATTGTGGATGTGGTAGGTTCATATATCAAGCTCGACAAGGCCGGAGCGCATTTTAAGGCTAATTGTCCCTTTCATCAGGAGCGCAGCCCGTCGTTTATGGTCAATGAAGAGCGTAATATGTGGCACTGTTTTGGCTGTGGGAAAGGTGGCGATATCTTTGCTTTTGTGATGGAAATTGAAGGTTTGCAGTTCCGTGAAGCCCTCGTCTTATTGGCCGAAAAAGCGGGCGTAGAGCTTCCTCAATACCGACAGGAGTCCCAAGGGTCAAAAGATACCAAAGAGCGCTTGGGGCAGATTATGGAGCTTGCAGTGCGATTCTACGAGCACCAACTCTGGGAAGGTACAGGAAAATCCAAAGCTTTGCCATATTTATATAAAAGAGGACTAACCGATGAGACCATTCGCAAGTTTCGTTTGGGATATGCTCCAGATGGCTGGCGGCATTTTATGGATTACGCTGTCAGCAAAGGCTATACCCAAACTGAGCTTGAACTTGTAGGTATGGTGATAAAAAAGACATCTGAAAACGCTTCTTCTACCAACTACTCACTCCCAACTACTCACTCGCAATATGACCGTTTTCGTGATCGTATCATGTTTCCTATTACAGATATTCTGGGACGACCGATTGGATTTTCTGCTCGTGTGGCTCCAGGTGGCGATGAATCACAAGCCAAGTACATCAACACTCCCGAATCACCTCTTTACCACAAGAGTCGTGCTTTGTACGGTCTTTCTCTGGCTAAGCAGGCCATGAAACAAGCGGGTTACACAGTAGTCGTGGAGGGTAATGTCGATGTGATAGCGCTTTCGCAAGCGGGGATAGAAAATGTCGTGGCTGTCTCGGGTACTGCCTTGACATCCGAGCAGCTAGATATCATGAAACGCTATGGCAAAGAAGTGCATTTGTTTTTTGATATGGATGGAGCTGGCCAAAAAGCGGCACGCAAGAGTACCGAGCTAGCTCTTGAAAAAGAGCTTAATGTTAAGCTTATTGCCCTGACTCAAGGCAAAGATGCGGCTGATATGGGAGCGGAAAACCCTGAAGAATTGAAACGAGTGGTGATGGCACCGGTAGCAGCACCGCAGTATTTTCTCGATACCGCACTCAAAGCACATAGCATTGAGTCTGCTGAGGGGAAACGGGCAATTGTAGATGATTTTACGCTGATATTGGTAGCTATCAAAAATCCACTTGAGCGTTCGTTTTGGATCAAAGAGTTAGCTCGCGAAGTGGGTCTTGAGGAGCGACTTGTGACAGGGGTGGTCAATCAGGCTTTTCTCGATAAGACCCGCCGTGATGGCCCAACTATGACAGTACCCTTTACTTCTACTCCGCAGAGTAATTTTGCCAGTCGCAAAGACCGAGTGGCTGAAGAGGTGCTGGCACTGTTACTTTTACAAAAAGAATTACGACAGGAATTTCTCCCAACGCTCAATCCAGACGTGAAGACTTTTTTGGCTAAGCAACCGCTCTTTTTCTTTATTCTCCAAGCTGGTGAGCATGACCCCATGTCTTTGATAGAAGATAAAGATCTCAAGGGTATAGCCACTGGACTCACTTTTCGATTGCTCGATGGTCCAGAATTTACCGATCTTTCTGATAAAGAAAAAAAGGAAAAAAGCCGCGCCCTACTTACGGAGTATCTAAAAGTATTGGAAGAAGAAGTGGGTAAAAACGAAAAATTACGCACCATTGAGCTCGCCCTTGCTGAAGCTCGCAAAAATGGCAATAAAGATGAGGAATTACGCTTACTCAAAGAATTCGTAGAGCTCTCACAGCAGTAGCTTTTCAGAGTGGCAAATTATTGCTATGATAAGGTATTCAACAAAACGAGATTAAGGCTTTTTAAAGCCACTATTTTTAATACATAGGACAATTTATATGGCTCAAAAAATGAAAAAACCTCTGAAAAAGGCAGCTCCAGCCAAAAAAGGCAAGAGTGTAGCCAAGAAAGCTGTGCCCGCTAAGAAGGCGCAGGCTAAAAAGGTGACCAAAAAAGTAGTCAAAAAAGTCGAGAAAAAAGCAGTCAAAAAGAGCGCTGTTAAAAAACCAACCCCTAAGAAAGTAATAAAAAAAGTGATTAAAAAAACCAAAGTTTCCAAAACAACGAAGCCTACCAAATCAGCAAAGCCAACTAAAAAGGCTGTGGTCAAAAAAGCTACCCCTAAAAAGGTGGAGAAAAAAGCAGTCAAGAAAGCAGTCAAAAAACTAGCTCCAAAGAAAGTTCAGAAAAAAGTAGTCAAAAAAGCGTCCAAAAAAGAAACCAAGAAAGAAGTCAAAAAAGAAAAGAAAGAAAATGCTTTTGATGATCTTTTTCTCCGTGGTAAGCAACGTGGATTTGTGACAGAAGATGAAATCATACACATCCTGCCAGATGTAGAGGCTGACCTTGAGCACCTGGAAGCTCTCTACGAAAAGCTCGACAACTCTGGTATCAAAGTAGTGAGCTCTGATGAGATGCTCAAGATGGATACTGACAAGCTCGGGGAAGCTTTTTCAGATGAAAAGAAACCCAAGGGTCGCAAGAAAAAAGCCGAGATGATAGAAGATGGTGACAGTACTTCTGACTTGGTACAGATGTACCTTAAGGAGATTGGTCGTGTTGGATTGCTTTCTGGTGAAGATGAAGTGCGTTTGGCTAAGCTTATTGAAAAAGGAGACCTGATGGCTAAGCAGCGCCTCACCGAAGCTAACCTGCGTTTGGTGGTGTCTATCGCCAAGAAATACGTAGGCCGTTCACATAATCTTTCTTTACTGGATCTCATCCAGGAAGGGAACATTGGTCTTTTTCGTGCAGTAGAAAAATTTGATTATCGCAAGGGATTTAAGTTTTCTACCTATGCTACGTGGTGGATTCGTCAGGCTATCACTCGTGCCTTGGCTGATCAGTCTCGTACTATTCGTATTCCAGTTCACATGGTGGAGACTATCAACAAGTATGCTCAAGTCACTCGTCGTTTGGTGCAGGAATTGGGGCGTGAGCCACTAGCAGAAGAGATTGCTGCTGAAATGAATATTGAGGTAGAGAAGATTCGCCACATCCAAAAGATTTCTCAGGAGACTGTTTCTCTTGAGACTTCTGTCGGTGACAATGAAGATGATTCAGTACTCGGAGATTTTATCGAAGACACGGAGACGGTGATGCCTCATCAGATGGCTGCTCGTAAGCTCCTTCGTTCACATATCACGGATATCTTAAATGAGCTGACTCCACGCGAACAGAAGATTCTACGTATTCGCTTTGGACTGGAAGACGGAGTGACTCATACCCTTGAAGAAGTGGGTCAGGAATTTGGTGTTACTCGTGAACGTATTCGTCAGATTGAGGCCAAGGCTTTGGAGAAAATTCGTGAGCACACAAACATTAAGAAATTGAAAGACTACTAGATATTAGAAGGTATGCCCAGCACTACGATTAAGAAAATGTAGTTTCTGGAACACCATCTCTTCATTTAGGTGCTTACCATAATTAAAACAATATTTTTTCAAAAGGTTTTTCTAAAGTTTATAATTCTTAATTGTAGTGCTGGGTATGCGTCGCAGTGAGAAAATAGCACGTTTTTTGGAATCACATCCACAGGCTACAGAGCAGGATTTGCAAAAAAAATTCAAGTTTTCTTATCGTGAGGCCAAAGCTTTTCTCGGTGAATATCGTGGCGAAGAAGATGTTGCAGCACTTGAGGAGGCTTCTTTTTGGAGAGGTCTTCTTTTTGATATCCGCCACATTTTTTCTTCACCCAAGAAAACAGTCATTACTTTGATAGCGATTGCATTTTTTTGGCGCTTCTTTTACATTCTCTTTTTTGCCAGCAATCCAGTGCTCCGTATTCCTCTATTGGATGCTGAGTACTATTTGAAGTGGGCTGATGAAATCCTCAGTCAAGGATGGCTCGGACAGAGAGTGTTTTTTACGGAGCCATTCTATGCGTATTTTTTGGCTTTAGTAAGCACTTTTTTTGGTCGTGATTCATTGGCCTTAGTCACGTTTGGTATTCAGTTTTTGCTTGGAGTACTATTTCCTGTACTTTTATATTTTTTTGGTAGAACTATCCTCAGTGAAAAAGTCGGAAGAATAGCGGGTCTCCTAGCCGCTTTTTATGGGCCATTTCTTTTTTATGAAGGATTGCTCCTCAAGACTAGTTTTGAAGTGTATACTTTGCCAGTTTTTCTTCTCATATTTTGGAATGCGCTTGAAAAACCAAGAGCCCGACTATTTGTACTCTCAGGTGTGGCACTGGGACTCGTCACATTGATTAAGGGTAACTCGATGGTTTTTCTGCCACTTGGACTTTTCTTGATTTTCTTTTTGCTCAAAGACATTGAACGCAAACAAAAATATATCTACAGTACACTATACGTGGTGGGAGTGCTCCTCTGTATTTTGCCAATTACCATTCGCAACTACGTGGTGGCCAAGGATATTGTGCCGACCAACTATTCTATCGGTCTCGTACTCTACCAGGGTAACTGGTGGGGAGGTGATGGATCTACAGCGAGAGTACCAAGTTTCCTTCGTCCTCACCCTAAGTATGAAGAAACAGATGCTGTGAATATGGCAGAGAGTTTTGAAGGACGAGAGCTTAAGGCTTCAGAAGTCTCTCGTTTCTGGATGCGCAAAACAGTGAGTGAAGTGTTGGCTGTCCCGGTACATTTCTTGCAATCCTTTGGTCATAAGATACTTCTCCTCCTCAACTATCGAGACTATAGTGACAACTATAGCTACGCTTACTATCGTTCACAGATTCCATTCTTATGGATACTTCCGGGCTTTTTGGTGGTAGTGATTCTTGGCATCGGGGGGATGTTTGTATTTTTTGGGCGCTCTTTTGAAAGAATGCTTCTCTCGGAATATAAGGAAGAAGAAAAGGAGACCAAACGCAAGTCTCTCTGGAAAGCCAGGTGGATGCTCGGACTACTTTTTGCTGGTTATGTGGGCGTGCTTCTCCTAACCACTATCAACTCTCGCTATCGCATGCCATTGGTGCCTTTTTTGATGGTGTTTTCTGGTATCAATATAGCCTTTTTCTTTGAGTGTTACTATGAGCGCGTGAGTAAGGGTGTATGGAAGGTACTTGCAGTGATGATGGTGACTTTTGTACTTGCCGTCTTGCCTTTGGCAATATTTAAGCACTTGAGTTTTGCAGATGCCTACCATAATATCGGATACTGGTATTTCCAAAAAGGTGACTATGAGCAGGCTCAACAATATTTCCAAAAGGCAGTGAAGGATGACAAGGAATACGCTTGGAGTTTTCGGGGCATGTTTCATATCGCTTTACTTGATGGACGCTACGATGATGCTACGGTGCATTTACAAAAATTGATCGCCATTCGTTCTGACGATCTCTCACTCTATGACGATGTGGCTTTGCTTAAGAAGGTGGAGAAACTATCAAAGAAAGAATCACATGATGCGGTAGAGGAAGCTATCAACAAAAATGAAGCTGTCTACGATGTGAGTACGTATGAGGCATTGCGACTATTGGCTGAAGGGGAGAATGGAGATGCAGAAACGTTACTCAAACAATCACTAGAAAAGAATGATCATTCAATAGCGGCCCTTATGGCCATGGCCAACCTTAAGACCAAAGAAGGTAATGATGCTGAAGCCAAAGACTATCTCAGAAAGGCCATAGATACAAACGAAGACCTCTTTGTGGCTCGCTACAATCTGGCCAATATCTATATCCGTAGCAATGACTACTCACAAATCAGTGAGCTTTTGGGGCCAGTCTATGAGTTTGCTCCAGAGCTAGGTGAAACTTGGTACAACTACGCAGTCGCTCTCATACGTACCAGTAAGAACAACGAAGCCATGCCAGTGGCCGAGGCCTACGTGGAGCGCTACAAAGATGATGCGACTAGAAAAGATAAAGTCACTAAGCTTCAGAACTTTGTCGACGCTGCCAAGAAAAATCAAAACCCTGCCGCAAGCGCCCTCCCAACTCCTGGTAAGTAACAGAGATATATATGGCCCACATTCATACCGAGCTTGGACAGATAGACTATGCAGTAGATGTGTTTGTGGTGTACGAGAACAAGGTACTTTTGCGTTTTCATGATAAACATGATCTCTGGCTGGCTCCTGGGGGAAACATAGAAATTGATGAATTGCCAGAAGAAGCCGCAGTAAGAGAGGTGAAGGAAGAAGTGGGACTGGATGTGGAATTGGTATTTGCCGACCAGGTACCAGAAGGAGCGACAGAGGATGAAGACCGTCAAACAGAGCTTCATCTGCCGTCATTTACGAATGTCCACTCTATCAGCGAATCGCATCGGCACTTCAGCTTTGTCTATATCGCCAGAGCCACCACTGACGTAATCGTTGAGCCTGAAGGTAAAGAGAAGAGTGGGGGCTGTATCTGGCTCACCAAAGAAGAACTACATGCTCATCCAGAGGTCAGGCCCAATATTAAGCGCTATGCGCTCAAGGCTCTGGAAGTATTGGCGAGCTAAAGTCAAGGCTTGCCAAAACCTCTCTGGTTGGCTATAATCATCTTGTTTTACATTTGGTAAAACTGAGCAGCTATACATTCCGGTGTAGCTCAGCGGTAGAGCAGAGGACTGTTAATCCTTTGGTCATAGGTTCGAATCCTATCGCCGGAGCCAAGAAAAGACCACTTCCATCTGGAGGTGGTTTTTCTTTTTTTCACTCAGGTAGGATGAAAAGTTTATGCCCTTTAGGGTAAATCCTACCTGCGGAGCAAATTATTTGAGGCCTTACATATGGCTCATTTTTTAGTGTTATACTTAGAAAGTAATTATTTTTCTAAAGATTATGGGCGAAAAGTTTTTTGAAGTT
>CAZYOT010000018.1:0-859 GCA_964649305.1 uncultured Bdellovibrionales bacterium | reverse complement strand
ATCGTTTGATTCAACCCGAGTTTTTGGAAGCTCTTTTTGAAGTTCAGCGACCTGAAAAAATGCCAGATATTGATGAAAAAGATACAAAGCGTGAAGACATAGTTCAAAAAATAAGAAATTCCTTTACAGAAAGACTCGCTCTCCATGAAAGGGACACTATGGAAACTATACAAGACCCTTCGAAATCAAGAGTTGAGCGAGCAAAAATGTTAATATTACAAGACGCAACTGGCGATGAACTCTTACTTGCTAAACATTCCGGGAATCGATACCAGTCCCTGAAAGCACAGCTCGAAGGCATTATCCGTGACTTTGAATCTAACAATTATTCTTCCGCCTATCTTTTTCTCGAAGACGAGATTATAGAGTTTCAGAGAAAGATGGCTGATACGCAGCAAAACATTGAGTTTCTTGAAAAAAGAATTAATGAGGGTGTAGAAAATTCGACAGAAGTAGACCCCGCACTCGAGGAGCAACGTATAAGAGCAGTAGCACTCGAAGAACTTCGAGCGGAGGCAGAGGAACTAAAAAACAGTTTGATTATTAAAGAATAAGTTTGCATTAACAGATTCCAATATTCTTGTAAAGTTCCAACTTTATTCACTAGACGGAGCCAAGAAAAAGCCACTTCCATCTGGAGGTGGTTTTTCTTTACTCTTTGCCGAGTAGGATGAGAAGTTTATGCTCGGGCTTTGCTCGGGTAAATCCTATCGCTTTTTTTAGCTTGAAAATGCTATTATATTTGTATAACTACTAAATATAAATCTTATGCCGAAAGGAAAATACGTAGATGGTTTTGTGATCGCTATCCCTAAGAAAAATAAAGATGCCTACATCAAAATGGCTAAAGATGGCAAGG
>CAZYOT010000017.1:12930-17298 GCA_964649305.1 uncultured Bdellovibrionales bacterium | reverse complement strand
TGAGTATCGGGCCCAGACCAGAGAAAATTTGCTTCGCTACTGTGAGCTGGATACGCGTGCGATGGTAGAGCTATACAAAATCCTCAAAGCCAAAGTTGGTCTATGAGAATCTATGTGACTGCCAAGACCAATTCCAAGATGGAGAAGCTGGAGCGTGTTGATAAGACACACTACAAGGTAGCTACCAAAGCTACACCCATAGACGGCAAGGCTAATCAGGCCTTGATTAAAATACTTGCCAAACATTTTGGTATAGCCAAGAGTTTGGTAGAGCTAAAGTCGGGCGAAACGAGCAAACAAAAAGTATTTGAAATCATGGTATAAACTTCTAATACATGTAAGAAATATTTGTATGCGCATCCTTGCTATAGCAGACAGACCTCCAAAAAGAAAAATCAAAGAGATCATCAGTGAGCAAAAAATTGATCTGATTATCACTCTGGGAGATCTGGATCAATCGGATATCCGTGAACTAGAAGATATCACCCATATCCCCAAGATAGGGGTGTATGGTAATCATGATTCAGGTATGTACTTTGAGCCACTTGGTATCAAAAATATGCATCTTGAGACGTACGAGCAAGATGGAATTGTATTTGGTGGCTTCCAAGGGTGTGTACGCTACAAAGAAAATCCAGATGCTATCATGTGTACCCAAGATGAAGCTACGGAGCTGATGAAGGATTTTCCACGTGTAGATGTATTTCTTGCGCACTGTCCACCATATAGAATCAACGATGAGCCTGATGAGTTGGCACATCAGGGATTTAGAGCATTGCGAGAGTATGTAGAGATACATGCACCAGCCTACTTGTTCCATGGTCACACCTATCCCACTGAAGAGAATATCGTCAGGAAGTTTGCTGGTACAAAGATAGAGTATGTCTTTGAAGAAAGGGTATTGGAAATTGATATCACACGTTAAGGGTCTATGGTTGAGTCTCAAAAATCAGTAGTAGCTAAAAAGAAGACATGGAAAATAATGGCCAAGGTATTTACGTATTCCGTAGAAGCCACGAGTTGGTATTTTGTCTCGTTGGATCAGAAAATCACCGATGAGATAAAAAAGAGAGCGACAAAGAAGGTAGGCTTTCAGTTTGTGCCCGTAGAGGTGACAGTGGGCGAGACTACCTGGCGGACCACACTTTTTCCTGCCAAAAATAAGCCTTATTTATTGGCGCTCAAGAAAGATGTGCGGATTCGCGAAGATATCCATTCAGGAGAAGTAGTCAAAGTCAGCTTTCGCCTTGTGTAGACAGAATGTGGTACAGTAGATTTTTAGAATAAAATCATGACCCAAGAAACAGCGCTCAAAATTCTTCGTTCAGGCCAAAGCGTCTTTCTCACAGGAGAGGCAGGCTCTGGTAAGACACATACGGTGAATGAATACGTAAAGTACCTTCGTGCCCACGGGATTGCTTTTGCTGTGACCGCTTCGACTGGCATCGCTGCTACGCATGTAGGCGGCATGACCATCCACTCATGGAGCGGGATAGGGACCGCTCAGAGCTTGGATGAAAAGGGTATCAAGAATATCGCCAAGATGGCACATGTCGCTAAGCGTATCCGCAAGGCACAGGTGCTTATCATTGATGAAATCTCCATGCTCGATGGTCGCGTGCTTACGCTCGTAGAGACTGTGTGTCGGGTGGTACGCAAATCCTCTATGCCGTTTGGTGGGATGCAGGTAGTCTTGGTGGGAGATTTTTTTCAGTTGCCGCCAGTGACTGGCTATGGTCAGACAGCCGAGTATGCTTTTCAGAGTGAAGCTTGGGAGAGACTGGTGCCAGCAGTGTGCTATCTCGAAGAACAGTATCGTCAGGAAGATCAGTCTTTTCTCGCTATACTCGGAGCAATTCGAGGGAATACTATTGAAGAAGGGCACTACGAGGCTATCCGTGGTCAGATGGTGAGTCTCGAGGAAGCTCCGCGTGATGTGACGATGCTCTATTCTCACAATGCCCAGGTGGATGTGATGAACCAGACAGAACTCAAGCGTCTCCCTGGTGTGGAGCAGAGCTACATCATGGAAGTAGAAGGGCGTGAGTCGGCAGCGCAGGCTTTGATACGAGGCTGTCTCTCACCAGAGAAGCTTGATCTTCGTATTGGAGCAGTGGTGATGTTTACCAAGAACAATCCCAATGTGGGCTATGTCAACGGTACTATCGGGACAGTTATTGCTTTTGATGAAGAAACACTTTTTCCGATTATCAAAACCAAGACGGGCAATATTATCCAGGCTACTCCGGTAGATTGGACACTTTCAGAAGGGGATGATGACCTGGCCACAATCACTCAACTACCATTGAGATTGGCATGGGCCATGACTATTCATAAGAGTCAGGGCGTGAGCTTGGATGCGGCTGTGATGGATTTGTCCAAGACATTTGAGTATGGTCAGGGCTATGTAGCACTATCACGGGTACGGAGTCTTCGCGGGGTGCATCTTTTAGGTATCAACAATAAAGCGCTTCAGGTGCATCCACAGATTCGGGCGGTGGATCAGGAATTTCGTAATGCTTCGAGGCAGGCAGAAGTCTCACTGGTAGGAAGAGGAGCAGAAATGCAGGCGCAGATGGAAGACAATTTTATCCTTGTAGCTGGAGGTAAAAGACGTGAGAAATAATTTTAGATAAATAAAAAGCCCTCAACCCCGTTAGAGACAGTGAGGGATGGTCGCTGCTGGTAGTATTTATGTAAATAAAAAAAGCCCACCCCCGTCGGGTGGTCTATACAAGTATAAAGTCTCTAACGGGGTCAATGCGGGCAAACGGATCTGGGTCCCTAGAAGTAGGTATCGGAAAAAAATTTACTTTTTTCCCTGCATATAGACAGGTGGGTCCCAATTGGGGAGCCAAGGCTCCTTCGCTTACCTTTCTGAAGGCTTTCGTATACAGTATAGCATATACAATTTCGCCTCCCGAAGCACGATGGCTCAGGGAGGCGGTGGACAGGTGAAAGGGTGCTTGTAGCGGAGTTGATAGGTGACACTCCCATCTTTGTTTTTGGTATATTCCAGTCGCGGCAGACATTCTCGGAGCATGCGCTCACCATACAGTCGCTTGTATTTGAGAAATTCTTGGTGTACCGGTACGGTGAATTGCTTGCCTTCACCCCAGTCATTTTCGATACTGAGACGAGACAAAACATCTGGCCAGATACGCAGAATGATTTGGTTGCGTTCTTCGAGGATGGGCTTGGTTTGGCAGGATGATTTGCGCATACATGCCTCAAAGCGACTGAAGTTTTGGCGAAGCTCGGGTGAGCGTCGCATCAGTTCCTCTCGGATACTATCGATACGTTCCTCGCCCCAGGTGAGACGAGTTTTTTCCCAAAAAATGAGAGGTCGATGAAGACCTTTGATGGAGAGTCCAGCTATCAAAAGGAGATAGCCAAACATGATGATACCTATCCCACAGAGGAGATAGCGGCAGCGCTTAGGCATGAGCTTGCTCCTTGTGATGAAAATAGCGGAAAGAACCAATGAGCTCCCATAGTAGCAAAAAGAAGAAAGTGGGTCAATAAACCTTGACGAAAGGGTCCCTTGGGAGTAGGCTTTTGGGGTACATCTCATGAGGGGGTGTGCATGTGCTAATAGAGAGGAAATCGTACATGCGTTCAAACGCAGCAATGATTCATCAGTCAGGTCGTGGCCGTGGTCACACCGATGGTGCAGTGAATCGCTCCAGGGATCTGGAGTTGGTGGAGGATGCTTCTGAAGGGGAAGCACGGATCACTCAGCCTGCCAGAAGGCCTGGTGAGCAGCGGGTGCTGTTCTACAATCTTTCACCGGCAGCCCAGAAGGCACTCGAGGCCAAGGCCAAGGGCACTCGTTACGAGGGCGCGGAAGACATTTCTGAAACGCTCCCGTGCGGCACGACGGTGACTGGTCCGCTTCGGACCATGGACTACCACCAGCATCTTTGTGCTCTCAAGAAGGCTGATGATACGATCACGTTCTCGGCGGCAGGCCAGCGGAAGAGGGGAGTGTTTTATCCTCTGACCTGCGGAGGTGATGATCCGGTGACGGTGGCGCTTTCTATGGCGCTGGCAGAAGCTGGCTAAGGCCAGTATGACTCAAATGGGGCGGGTTCTGAGATTCTCAGGCCCGCCTCGCTACTTTTTATACGAGATATTTTTTAAAAAACACCAAAGTATTGACTAAAATACATTAATGTGTTAGTGTATAAGCGCTGAATTTTCGGTATTTTTCAAATTGAGAAGGGGAAATTGCATGTCTGAACGTAAGCCTACAGTGCAAGTTTTGCGCGCTCCGTCTATCGATGAGGGTCTGCAAGAATTTGTAGAGAACAAGCTCGAAGGCAAAAGCGAGGAAGCCATTCCGCTGATCCACGAGGCTTTGGAAAG
>CAZYOT010000017.1:0-12920 GCA_964649305.1 uncultured Bdellovibrionales bacterium | reverse complement strand
GCGATGCTCTATCATTGCTTTACTCAATGAGCGATTTCCGCAGGGAGTCACTGATAAGACAAGGGGCTTCATGCTTCCGAACGACTTCGATATGGCCAAAGCCACTCTGCGTCATTTGCGGGATGATCGACCAGGGCATTGCTTCAAGGAGCACGGCTGGATCATACCGACAAGCAAGTTGCTCAATCCGGAGATCAACAAATACTCATACTTTCTTTTCTGTCATGAGGCACAAAGCTGGTATCGGGTAACCTCGGACTCACCGATTCTTCAGGTGGCAGCATAAACACTTTCGCTCCTACGTGAGCGTGACGAAGGCGACGTATTCCCAAACGGGTTGCGTCGCTTTTCATTTGTATAAAAAAGAAGACGACTAGGAGCAGGATCGCTACTAGTCGTCAGTGAGGGGGAGATGGTGATGGAGTCGTTCGAGGAGGGCCTGGTTCTCTGGGAAGATGAAGTTGTCTTCGTCTTCATGACCCCAAGGATCGTTTGATCGCCATTTTCTTCGCCGGCAGGTCGTCTGCACTATTTTGCCATGTTGCCATGGCCGATCACCCTGGAGTGATTGTTTGAGAGCAGGTTTGTTTCTGGCCGAAACGCGTGCATGCACTTGTGCAAACCAGGTATTGTACTGCTCTCGTGACTCAGCATTGGCAGTCTGGAAGACGCCGCGGCGATGGGCTGCCCAGGCAAAGGCCTGGTGAAATTTCACGCCCTTTTCTTGGATGTCCCTGAGGACTTCATCAGCCATGAGGCTGATAGTGTCACCTCTTGGCATGGAAATTCTCCAATAAATATGAGTAGGTACTGTATCTATATTATACACCTAAATATGTATTATGTCAATCAATAACGAGGTGAGCAGTTGTCAGGAGGAAAGAAAGGGTGCTTGAATAAACTTATGCAACAAGAAGTCCAAAACAAACTATGGGAAGAGCAGATTGTTTTAGCTGATTTTCTCCACAAGAATACACTACCGGAATATCCGGGAGTGTACTTTTTCTTGTCTGGAGAAAATGCCATTTTGTATATCGGCAAAGCCACATCACTCCGAGACCGCGTGAAGAGTTATTTTGTCCAAGACATGCTCGAGACGCGCGGCCCCAAGATAGAGCTCATGATGAAATCTATCGCAGCTATCGGGTATCGTAAGACCGACTCAGTCTTAGAAGCACTTCTACTAGAATCAGAGCTGATCAAGAAAGTGCAGCCGCCATACAACACCAGTTCCAAGGATGATAAGAGTTATAACCAAGTGGTGATTACCAAAGAAGAGTATCCACGCGTCCTGATGGTGCGCAGCCGAGATATTTTGCAGGGAAAATTTACGCTACCGATTAGATATTCTTTTGGGCCTTTTCCAGATGGAGGAGGACTACGTGAGGCGATGAAAATTGTGCGCAAACTTTTTCCGTATCGAGATAAGTGCGCGCCATACGAGGAATTGAGTGAGCAGGCTAAGCTTAAGGCTCGGCCATGTTTCTCGGCGCAGATAGGCTTGTGCCCAGGCGTGTGTATTGGGAAGGTAAGTGCCCAGGAGTACCAGAGTATTCTTCGTCACATACGACTTCTCTTTCAGGGAAAGAAAAGTACTATCCTGGCTGATTTAGAGAAAGCTATGACGAGAGCAGCTAAAGAGCTACGCTATGAGGAGGCACAAGAAATCAAAAAAGTATTGTTTGGATTGAAACATATAGAAGATATTGCACTGGTCAAAAATGATCTTAAGGAAACGGAACGCCACCGCATAGAAGCATTTGATGTAGCGCATCTGCAGGGTGAGTCGGCAGTGGGTGTGATGACAGTCGTACAGAATAGTCATCCACAGGTGAGTGAATATCGACAGTTCAAATTACGGGCTAAGCACAATGGCAATGACCTAACCGCTCTTGAGGAAATCCTCCGGAGACGTTTTGCTCATCCAGAGTGGCCGTACCCAGAAGTAGTGGTGGTAGATGGCAGTGATGTGCATATCCGGGTGGCGGAAAAAGTTCTCAGTGAACTGAATATTACTATCCCAGTCATCTCGGTGGTCAAGGATGAACGTCATCGGCCACGGGCAGTGCAGGGCCCCGAGGCTCTGGCAGAGCGCTTCAAAAAAGAAGCTTTTTTAGCCAATGCCGAGGCCCATCGCTTTGCAATTACCTTTCATCGTAAGCGCAGTCGAAAAGCATTTCTCCCAAAGTAGTTGACAAGAGTCTGAGAGAGGAGTAGACCTAGAATTATCGACAAGTGAAGGGGAATTAAAATGTCGCTACTGCCATATGAATTGACCTTGGTGGCTGCTTACATGGGTCGGCAGCGGGTTATTGGAAACCAGGGAAATTTGCCCTGGCCTCGGATAGAAACCGAATCTGCTATTTTCCGAGCCATTACGCTCAATTCCATAGTGATTATGGGCCGTGTGACCTGGGAGGCTATCATTCGTCGCAATGGCCACCCGCTTCGTGGCCGGACCAGTATTGTCCTGAGTCGAAGTGATATTGAAGATCAGGGTTGTATCCCTGCCTTCTCTATCGACGACGTCTTCAGGGTGATCGAGGATTGTCGTGAGGAGGAGCAGAAAGTATTTGTGATCGGGGGAGCACAAGTATATCAGGCATTTCTGCCGTATGCCACTCGGATGCTTATCTCGCGTATTGTACATAAGCGAGGAATAGTGCCTCCGGGTGATACCTACTTCCCATGTTTCAATAAGAAAGAGTTCAAGGTTGAACGTCGACCAAATTCTGGCTGGGAAAGAGGGTGTAAGGTGGTACTCGAAGAACGCAAACGCTCTATGAGCGTATAAGGAGAGTCTTAGAGGGGGTCTAAACTAATGAGGGGTCTGTCACGGAACTACGTGATAGACCCTTTCTCTTTACATCTCTACAAAAACAGTGTATCCTGGGAGACATCTTATCCTTTTGTGAACCTTAGAGGTATTTGTCTATGGGAGCTAAAAAATCAGTCATTGAGGTGCGGGGAGCACGAGTCAATAATCTTAAGAATATTGATGTCGATATTCCAAGAGACGCACTGGTAGTGGTGACCGGTCTTTCGGGTTCAGGGAAATCTTCTTTAGCTTTTGATACATTGTTTGCTGAAGCGAATCGTCGTTATGTCGAGTCGCTTTCTTCGTATGCACGTAACTTTCTCGACGGGTTTGAGAAGCCAGACGTGGATGCTATCCACAATCTTTCGCCGGCTATTTCTATAGATCAAAAGAGTGTGTCACGTAGTCCGCGCTCGACAGTAGGGACCATGACTGAAGTTTATGACTACTTGCGCGTCCTCTATGCCAAACTTGGTGAGCCTCATTGTCCCATTTGTAGTACCAAACTGACGCGCAAAAGTGTACGTCAAATTCTCGAAGAAATCTTGAGTCTCCCAGACAACACGGCACTCATTTTTACGACTGAAAGTTTTGCCCTGCGAGGGAAATCAGAAAAAGAAGCATTGCAAATGATTCAGACTTGGGGGTATCCGAAAGTAATGAAGGATGACCAAGTCATAGGTATCGCTGAGGCAGCGAGAGATGCCAGTGGTACGGAGACCCATCGCTATGAACTCGTAATTGACCGTATGAATCTTAATACCAAGCGCCCTGACAAAGAGCGTATCTTGGATGATTTGCAGACGGGTTTTCAGATGGGGCATGGTACACAGACAGTCATACTGACTGATACCAAAGAACGTCGACTGTACAATGAAGAATATCGTTGTGAGGCATGTGAAATATTTTTGCCAGAGTTTTCGCCGAGCCACTTCTCTTTCAATAACCCAGAAGGTGCTTGTCAGAAGTGCTCAGGACTTGGGATGACACTCGCTTTTGATGTAGAGCTCGTGATACCGAATAAGAATTTGTCTTTTCTCGAGGGGGCGGTGCGTCCATGGAGCAAGATGAATAGTGGTCGCGAGAATGGTCATGGTCCACTGTCTAAGCTTTTGGAAGCTGCTAAGCGTTTACGTATCAATACTGAAGTACCGGTTAAGAAATTGCCAAAGAAGCAGTATGAAACATTGCTTTATGGTGAAGGAAAAGAAGATGGTTTCCCGGGTATTATTGAACTCTTGGAGCGTAAGTACAAGGAGACAAAGTCTGATCACCTCAGGGGAGATATAGAAGCCTATATGCATTCACAGGTGTGTGGTGAGTGTGAAGGTAAAAGACTGAAAAAAAGTTCTTTGGCTGTGCTTATCAATGGGTACTCGATAGACGATATCGCTCGAAAAAGTATTGATGAACTTCTGACCGTGTTGCCAGTACTGGAGAAGAAACTGGCTGTCGGTGAACAGAAAGCATTTGTGGAGCCACTTTTTCGCGAGATGTCTATGCGTATCAAGGCAGTAGAAAAAGTAGGACTTGGGTATCTAGAGATCCGTCGTGGAGCGCATACACTTTCTGGTGGTGAGGCTCAGCGTATCCGTCTCTCCGTCCAGATGAAGTCTGGTTTGTCAGGTATTATTTATGTTTTGGATGAGCCTTCAGTGGGACTACATAGTCGGGACACAGAGAAACTTTTGGCAGCATTGGAGGATTTGCGTGGTGCCAATAATTCTCTTGTAGTAGTAGAGCATGATGTGGCTATCATGAAACGTGCTGACTACATCATAGATATGGGACCAGGAGCAGGCAGCGAGGGTGGAGAAGTTATTTTTGCTGGTACCCCGACGGAACTTTTGAAATCAAAAATCCTTACGGCCGAGTACCTCCATGGTAAGCGTAAGGTGAGTGACAAGACGAAGACACGCAAGGGCTCGGGTGATACCTTAACCATACATGGTGCCAAGGAACATAATCTCAAAAATGTCGATGCAAGTTTTCCGCTTGGTATGCTGGTATCAGTCGTGGGCGTATCGGGCTCGGGCAAGTCATCTCTGGTACAAGGTATTTTGGCTAAGGCGCTTGCTAAGCAGTTCTACCACGCCAAAGCAGAACCAGGAGAACACAAAAAAATTACTGGTATAGAACATATCGACAAAGTTATCACCGTAAACCAGGATGCTATAGGACGCACACCGCGAAGCAATGCTGCTACCTATACGGGCGTGTTTGGCCTCATCCGTGATCTGTTTGCAGCAACGCCAGAAGCAGAACGAGAGAAATTTAGTGCCAGTCACTTCAGTTTTAATATGCGTGGTGGCCGGTGTGAGGAATGTCAGGGTGGCGGTATGAAGAAGATTGAAATGTACTTATTGCCAGATGTTTATGTACCGTGTGAGTACTGCTTGGGTACTCGCTACAATCAGAAAACACTTTCTATAGAATATCGTGGTACCAATATTGCTCAGATTTTGCAGATGACGGTGACTGAAGCCAGGCGTTTTTTCCTGGATCAGCCGATGATAGAAGAAAAGCTACGTGTGCTTGAAGAAGTAGGCTTGGGCTACCTCGTCTTAGGACAGAGCGCTACTAATCTTTCTGGCGGTGAGGCCCAGCGTATCAAACTGGCTACGGAGCTTGCGCGCAAGTCGACTGGAAAAACACTCTATATTTTGGATGAACCTACTATTGGACTACACTTTGAAGACGTGAGGCGCTTGCTGGAAGTTTTGGATGCTTTGGTGGATAAGGGGAATAGTGTATTGGTGGTAGAACATAATATTGATGTGATCAAAGCCTCAGACTGGGTAGTCGAGCTTGGTCCTGATGGTGGCGCTAAGGGAGGAGAGTTGGTCTATGCTGGTACACCAGCTAAGCTTAAGGGGGTAAAGAAGAGCTTTACCGCAAAGTATTTGTAATATCTGTCAGACATATGCATACCGTCGCTAATCTAGAGAAAAATATCATGGCCACGGTAACGTATTATGACGTGTTGGATTTTCCACTCACGCCGTATGAATTGTGGCGACAGCTCATCTCTTATCAGGAGACTGCTGGTACGGATAAGGCCAAATTTCTCGATGTATATTTGGCGCTGAGTGCTCCAGAGCTGAGTAAGAAATTGGAACAGAAAAATGGTTTTGTTTTTCTTCCTGGACGTAGTGCTTTGGTACGTGAACGTATCCAAAGAGAAAAGCTTTCAGCAGGCAAGCTTGAGAAAATGAAAAGCTTGGTGAGCATTATTGCCGTGATGCCTTTTGTCCGAATGATTGGAGCCACTGGAAGTTTGGCTTTTAAGCATGGCAAAAAAGGAAGCGATTGGGATATGTTTATCGTCATGGAGGCCGGGAAGATTTGGATCGGACGTTTTATTCTTACGGGTTTTTTGCATCTAATTGGTAAACGACGCTATGGCAAAAAGGTACAAGATCGCGCTTGTCTCAATTATTTTGTGACCGATGATCAGCTCGAGATTATGAATAAGGATCTCTATGGAGCTCATGAGTACCAGACTATGCGACTCCTCTTTGGGAGTAAGGTTTTTGCTCGCTTTGAATTGGCCAATCGCTGGATTGGTCGTTTCAAGCCTCACTACGGAGTCACTTTTTTGCAAGATCGTTTTACTCTGAAGGAAAGTAGTTTACGAAATGCCATCCAGGCTTTCCTGGAGGCTGTGGTACGGGGTCTTCCAGGAACGACGCTTTGTATTGGTTGGCAACGCAAAAAAATTGCCGAGAACCCCAAGACACAACTCCTCGGAAGCTATATAGAGGCAAGTGATCAGGCTTTAGTGTTCCTGCCTCATCCACGTGGACCAAAAGTTTTTACAGAATTTAAGAAACGTTTGAGTTTCTAGTTTTCTTCACACTCTTTTCCTTAGAAGGGAGTTTTTTGTGCTATAATCAAAACAAATACAAAACCTAAAAGACATATTTTTATGCCGAAATTTTTATACACGGCAAAAGCAATCGACACAGGACAGCCGCACTCTGGAGAAGTGGTCGCCAAGGATGAAAAAGAGCTTGCTCAAGAACTGCGCGGACAGGGCTTACTCCTGACTTCTCATCACGAAGTGGTTGAGAAAGCAAAAATAAATATCAAATTTTTTGATCGTTTTCAGTCTGTGCCACTCAAGGAAAAAATGGTCTTTACCCGCAACTTGGCAGTTATGGTGTCTTCGGGACTCACTCTTTCGCGCGGTATTCACAACCTAAGTTTACAGACGACGCATAAGGGTTTTCAGAAAATTTTGCAGGATGTTTTTGAGGAAGTGCAGGCAGGTAAGACACTGTCTGAGGGTTTGGCCAAATACCCAAAAATCTTCAATGAACTTTTCACCAACATGGTAGCGGTAGGTGAAGTCTCAGGTAATCTTGAAGAAGTGCTCGATATTCTTGCTACACAGCTGGAAAAAGAGCATGATCTTGCAAGTAAGGTGAAAGGTGCATTGATCTATCCAATGGTGATTGTGGTGGCAATGATTGGTATTGGTATTTTGATGTTGACCTATATTCTTCCAAAAATTACAGGGGTGTTCAAGGAAATGGAAGTGGAGTTGCCACCGACTACAAGGGCTATTATGGCCGCCAGTGATTTTCTGATAGCTCATTATATTATTGTCTTTGGTGGAGGCTTATTGATGATTCTTACAGTCAATTTTTTTGCAAAGACAGAAGCAGGGAAAGCTTTCTTTGGACGTCTGTATCTGCATCTACCTATAGTAGGCAACATAGTCATCAAGGTTAATTGTGCACGTTTTGCTCGTATCCATAGCTCACTTTTGAAGAGTGGTGTATCGGTAGTGACTTCACTCGGTATCGTCAGTAAGACACTTGGTAATGTGCACTACAAGGAAGCGTTGGAAGATGCTATCGGAGAAATTCAAAAAGGAACGGACCTCTCCAAGGTCATAGCGCGCTATCCAAAGCTTTTTCCTATATTGGTACCGCAGATTCTTGAGGTGGGTGAGGAAACCGGTAAGACAGAAATGGTGCTGCGACGTTTAGCTGAATTTTATGAAGAGGAAGTGTCTCAGATTACCAAAAATATGTCCTCAATTATTGAGCCTATTCTGATGCTTTTGATTGGTGGTGGTGTGGGATTTTTTGCGGTGGCGATGTTGCAGCCTATGTACTCCGTACTCAACAACATTAAATAAGAGATATTCATTTATTTGGTACATTACTTTGATAGAAGCTCCGGTCTTCGACGCTTTACTATGAAGTACAGCTTACTCCAGTCCTCGCTTCTGCCGCGTACTGTCCTCAAATAAATAAATATCCTAGGCATGGGACATACTTATGAGAATGTTTAGTCAAAAAAAGAAGAGGGGGTTTACACTGATTGAAACATTGGTTTTTTTGGCAATTTTACTATGTAATTTGGCTTGAGTATGAGTATTTTTCTGTCGCCTTTTTTGAAACCTATTTTGTGACTATCCGCACCATCACTGATTCTAAGAATCGTTTAGGCGCCACCGCCTTAGCTAATCAGCGTATGGAAATCATCAGGAGTCTTCCGTATGACAATATCGGCACAAAGCATTGGAACGGTAGCGCTTGGGTGTATGGTATTCCGGCAGGTGAATTGATTGAGGAAGAGGATGTCAGTGTCAATACAGCTAAGTATCATGTGGATACTTTTGTGCAGTATATTGATGATACTTTCGATGGCTCCACCCCAACGGACACTATTCCTACCGACTACAAAAAAGTGCGCGTCACTGTATCATGGGGACATCAAGGAGTTGATCAAACGGTAGCACTTTTTGGTAATTTTTCGCCTAACGGGGTAGAGAGTTCAGCAGGTGGTGGAGTGCTCTCTATTAATGTGCTGAATGCAGCTGGGGTCGGTGTGAGCGGGGCAAATGTGCGAATCCAGAAAGCTTCATCAAGTATTGATACTACTGCCACGACTGATTCTACAGGTAACGTGACGCTTCCAGGTGCACCTGCTGGTACAGAGGCATATACAATCACGGTTTCTAAGAGTGGTTATTATGGAGCGAGTACATTTCCGGCATATCCTACGACAGCCTACAATCCGGTAGATGTTCACGCCACTGTAGTGGCAGCGGCATTGAATCAGAAATCTATTGTCATGGATCAGGAAGTAGATATCACTCTCCGGACGAAGGATCCCTTTGGAACGGATGTACCTAGCATAGCGTTTACATTGACAGGTGGTCGTAAACTCGGTGCTGATCCGAGTACATTAGCAGGTGTGTATAATTTTTCCGCTACGAGTACTACCGATACTAGTGGAGAGAAAAAGTATGACAATGAAAGCTATGGTCAGTACACACTGAGCGTGACCGATACGGCCAACTTTGCTTTTTGGAAAATCACTCCGGAGGGTACCAGTAAGACCTTGTACGATGCTACTCCAGGTGCCAATGCAGATATTACAGCAGTGATGCTCGATAAAAATATTGGTTCACTCAAAGCCACAGTAGTGAGTAATACGGATGGCTCTCCGGTAGCAGGGGCGAGTGTCAAGCTTTCCAATGCTACACTACCTTATGACGTGACACTTACCACAGATGTCTTTGGTGACGTGTATTTTCCGCAGGCTTTACCAGCCTTGGCCGCTGCCACATATGACATAGAGATTTCTAAGAGTGGCTTTGTGACTAAGACTGATACTGTAGTGATTGGGACTACACTTGTGAATCAGTCATATAATTTGATACCAAACTAGTCTATGCAAGGTGTACCACGGACACATCAGAAAGGTATGACCCTAGTGGAGCTCTTGGTAGCTATTGCCATTATGCTTATTGTGATGAATGGCTTTACGTATCTTTTAGTGAAATCATGGGACAATAATAAGAGTATTATAGAGACCGGTCTGGCTTCTACCACTGCTTCGCGGGCAGTTAATCGCACCATCATTCAGTTGCGCGCCATCAAACAAGCAGATAATGGTGATTACCCAATAGAAGATGCGGATGATTTTGATCTGACTATCTATACAGATATTGATGATGATGGCGTGACCGAACGAGTGCACTATTTCCTTGACCTTACCACTGATGAGTTTAAGCAAGGAGTGACAGATCCTAATACAGCATCTACCCCGGTGTCGTATTCAAGCGGCGATACGACTGTGACAGTGTTGGCTCGTTATATTACCAATGAAAGCAATGATCCAGTCTTCTCTTACTATAATGATGATTATCCGGGTGATACAACAAATAATCCGCTGTCTACACCTGCCAGTCTCGGAGATATTCAGCTTATCAAGATGAAAATGAAAGTAAATATTGATCCAGTTCACGCCCCAGAAAATATCTATGTTGAGTCATTTGTTGATTTACGTAATTTACATGGCACCTAACACCCAAAGAAAATTGAATAGAAGTGGATCAGCCCTTGTGTATGGGCTACTTATCATCACTATTGTGGCCATTGTTTTGACTTCGATAATTTCCTTTGTGGTGACTAATACCCAGTATGCTCTGAGAACTCACGCACGAGAACAGAGTTTTCAGATTGCAGAAGCTGGCATCCAGTATTATAGGTGGTACTTAGCACATCAGGTAGAGGGGCGCACCGCTTCGCAAGTGGCTGCTTTTTGGGCGGGTACTCCACAGGGCGTAGCTACTCCTTACGAAGTAGACTATCGTGATCCATCGGGCTCACTCATTGGAAAATACAAGTTAGAAGTTACTCCTCCGTCAGGCTCATCCACAAGGGTCACTGTCAAAGCCACTGGATGGACATACCGCTTCCCGAATGATAAACGCGTGATAGAAGTGCGTTTCCGTAAGCCTGCGTGGAGTGAAAATATTGTGCTTGCCAATGACTTTCTTCGTTTTGGGGCTGGTACGGAGGTATTCGGAAAGATCCACTCAAATCAAGGAATACGCTTTGATGGCGTGGCTCACAACAAGGTGACAAGCGCGGTGTCTACCTTTAATGATCCTGATCATACGGGAGGGAATGAATTTGGGGTACATACTCATGACACACCAGTAGATCCTTTGCCACCAGCGGCCGTGCCTACGCGAGCTGATATTTTTGAAGGAGGACGTACATTTCCTGTAGCATCGACTGATTTCAATGGAGTGCTGGGTGATTTAAGTAACATGAAGGCGGTTGCTCAAGCAGGTACGGGAGGAAGTCGGTATTTCAATAATTCTGGCAGTGGTAGGCAAATTACT
This sequence comes from uncultured Bdellovibrionales bacterium, assembly GCA_964649305.1. Lineage (GTDB taxonomy): Bacteria > Patescibacteriota > Minisyncoccia > Moranbacterales > UBA1568 > UBA1568. The sequence continues at coordinate 1,947 of CAZYOT010000017.1, read as the reverse complement.
CTGAATGCTAATGATACATACACTATTCGTACAGTTTCTGGCTTTGATAGTAATAATGCTATTACTGGGTATAGTGGAGCATCTTCTACATACACTATCCCAGACGATGGGGTAATATTTGTGGAGAATAATGTGTGGCTTTCGGGCACAATTAATGGTAAGCGTGTGACTATTGTAGCTGCTAATCTTACTTCTGCCACACTGAAGAATATGTATATTGGCAATGATATTCGTTATACCAACTATGACTGCACTGATGTTTTGGGTATAATAGGTCAAAATAATGTGGAAATTATTCGTGCCAGTGAAGATGACTTGCGTATAGATGGAGCATTGATTGCTCAGAGTGGAAGAGTGGGAAGAGAGCATTATAGTGGCTCTGGGGGTAATCTGGTAAAAACGACTATTACTGTGTTTGGGGCTATGGCCACGAATCAGCGCTATGGTTTCGCTTGGACAGATAATACGGGGTATACTAATCGTAATTTGTATTATGATAATAATCTTTTATACTGTCCGCCACCCTATTTTCCAACGGGCACACAATATGAAATGGACTTGTGGGAAGAGCGCTAAACTTGTGCTAGTATAGAGAAAAGAAAGAAAAACAAAAATGAGTATTCTTCAGAAAAAAATTATCAATCTTTTTCCGAGTTCTTTTGGTTTAGATTTGTCAGATCTTTCCGTGAAGGCGGTCTGGCTTGAGCATGAGGGTAACCGAGATGTTATCAGAAGCTATGGTTCAGTGCCGTTGCCAGCGGGAGCGATTATGGATGGTGAGATTATCAATCCTGAAATAGTTGAGGAAGCTATTAAGACTCTTCTAAAGAAGTCTGGTCCAGCCAAAATTACGACCAAGAAAGTCATCTGTTCTCTGCCTGAGACGAAGGCATTCTTGCGTATCATCACGCTACCTAAGATGAAGGAAGACGAGGTCAAAGAGGCCATCAAGTGGGAAATTGAAGCGAATATTCCATTGACGCTCGACCAGGTCTATTATGATTGGCAAATTTTAAACCTCAATTTGACCAATGAAAATGACAAAATGAGCGTGCTGGTAGTAGCTGTGTCACGTACCAATGTAGACCAGTTTCGAGAGGTACTTGAAGGTGCTGGTCTTGATCCAATTGGTCTTGAGACAGAGTCAATTGCCGAAGCTAGAAGTTTACTTCTAGAGAAGGAGGAAAAAAAGACGACACTGATTGTGGATATTGGCGACCGTCGTTCAAGCTTCCTTATTGCTATTGGTAATACCCCGTGTTTTACCTCAAGTGTACCACTATCATCGCAAATGATTACCGAGGCTATTTCAAAGTCACTTCAAATTTCTTTTGATCAGGCCGAGGTGATGAAGATCAAGAATGGCCTCGGGTCATTGGCCGAGAAGAGTCCAGTCTTTTTGGCGGCAGAACCAATTCTAGAGAGTATTGCGGTAGAAATTGAGAAGTCTATCGATTTTTTCCTTACTACCTATGCGTATTCACAAAAGATAGAGCATATTGTTTTTTGTGGAGGAGGATCTAATATGCATGGATTATTACCGTACATGGCCAAGAGACTCGGGAGACCAGTAGAAGTAGGCAATCCATGGGTCAATCTTAATTTCGGCAAGCGACTCCCTATTATAGATCATGATCGAGCTACTCAATACTCAACAGCTATCGGGCTTGCGCTTCGTGGCTTAGATGAATATGAAGATTTTACTTAATCTCTTACCAGAAGAACAAAAACGTTTGATTGAACGCGGGCTACACGGGCGTATTTTATTGTGGCAGTTTTTTATGTTGTTTCTTTTGGAACTCCTCTTTCTAGGTATTTTGATTACCGTGGTCTTTTTGTTGACCATAGATCTGCAGAGTCAGGTAATGCTTTCACAAAATTCAAATGTTGCCACCCAAAAAGATCAACAGTCACTCAAGCAGTATGAGGATAAATTTTTGGGCATCA
>CAZYOT010000016.1:5998-17445 GCA_964649305.1 uncultured Bdellovibrionales bacterium | reverse complement strand
TACCAAAAGACCTCAAGGATACACTGGCAAAGAATCCCAAAGCCTTAGAGATTTGGGAAAGTCTTACGCCGCTGGCACGCAATGAGTGGATTTGCTATGTGACAATTGTTAAGAAACCAGAGACACGAGAGACTCATATCAAGCGGCTCCAGGATGATTTACTCAAAGGCAAGCGTCGTCCATGCTGCTGGCCAGGCTGTCCGCATCGCCGTCCAAATGCTGCCAAGTGGTTTGGGAAAATTGAAAAATAACTTTAATAAGAATATAAAAACACCTCCCATGCGGAATGTATTTTTCTTAAGAAGCTAGTTTTTGTTTTTTGTCATACCACATGGTGGCGAGAATCGTGAAGACAATAAAAGCAAAGGTGAGGTACTCAGGGATATGGGTGTGAGTAGCGACTTCGAAGATGATAGCTAGACCGATGTAGGCAATGATGCCATAGGCAGTTTTGATAAGCGAAGGAAAGGCATTCATGAGACGAAGCATGAGCGGAGTGATAAAAATCATAGTAATAATGCCAATAGCCACTCCAAATACCACGTAAGAGAAGTGACTAGAGATACCAATAGCCCCGACGATATTATCGATACTGAAGACGAGGTCAGCCAGAGCAATCTGGACAATTACCATACGAAAATGAGGGTGACGTTTGAGGGAACGTTCTTCTTTGGGACTGCGAAAAAAATGAGCGTAAGCTAACCAGAGAAGGTAGCAGGCACCTACAGCCTTGATGGCAGGATTTTCGATGATAATAGTGGCGACAAAAAGACAGAGGAAACGAAAAAGAGCACCCAGAGCAATACCAATGTAAATTGCTTTACGTTGGAGTTTTTTGGGGAGTTCTTCGGCAAGAGATGCATTGACCAGGGCGTTATCGACACTGAGCATAAGCTCGAGGAGGGCGATACTCGCTATAGTAGAAACAAAAGTGAGCATAGATGAAAACAGACTAAGAATACTAGCCTAGTGTACCTGATTTTTGAAGAATAAAAAACTAGTGGGCAACCACAAAGCCATGGACTTCTTTGGCTCCATGAGTTTTGAGCACTCGTGCACATTCAGTCAGGGTAGTACCGGTAGTAGTGACGTCATCTATGATCCAGACCGTCTTGCCTTTGAGGACGTCTTTGTATTCTTTGTTGAGCGCAAAAGCATCGGTAAGATTGGCGAGACGAGCTTCTCGATTTTGTTGTTTGCTTTGAGGTTTGGTATGACGGACTTTGTCCAGTAGAGGGAGGTATTCTGTAATAGGGATGAGAAAATTTATATGAGAGGCGACTTTTTCAGCCAGGAGGTCAGACTGATTGAAGTTACGCTCGCGGAGACGTTTGGGGTGAAGAGGGACTGCAGTGATGATATCTGGCAGGGGGATGCTGGTCCGCTCTAGCGTCTCAGTGAGGAGTTTTGAGAGAGGAGGAGTGAGATCTTTGAGTGCTCGATATTTCCAGTTATGGATAAGGAGGCTCATAACAGGAATTTGAAAAAAAGTAGCGCTCGTGAGGGAATCAAGAGAGGAGGGATGATGTGTAGAGGTGGCTACAAAGAAAGTAGCAGGCGTGCGCCTAGGAATACGAGCAAGACAGAGATCACAGAGGAAGGTGTCGTAGGCTCCGCAGCCAAAACAGCGACGCGGAAAGAGGCCATCAAGAATAGAATTTATGGCTACGTGAAAGAAAGTGGAGATTATTTCTTTTTGCTTTGACACACGAGAGTGTTTTCTTTTTGACTCAAGTGAAGGTAGCGATAGTCAGGGGCTTCGAGAAGGGTTTTGGCGAGAAGGTTTTCTACTTCTTCAGTCACGACTTTTTTGATAAGGCGCGCGCCGTCTTCTTTGGCAGAGCTCTTCTTGGTGAGGTAGTCTATGACATCTGATGTATAGCTTAGGAAAATATTTTTCTTAGCTAAGCGTTTGGTGAGTTTGGTCATTTCAAGAGCAACAATACTCTTCAGGGTTTTGTCTGCGACTGGCTGGAAGACTACTATCTGATCGAGACGAGCCAGGAGTTCTGGACGGAGTTCACGCTTGAGGTTGGCCAAGACTTTGGTTTTTTTGGCTGCGAAAGAAGTTAGAGATTTTTCTTTGTCGCTACTTTCTTCAAAGCCAAAAGCAGTAGTCTTGGTAAAGATATTGGTGCCGATATTGGAGGTCAGGATAATCAGGGTGTGACGGAAATTGACAGTCCGGCCTTCAGCATCGGTAAGGCGACCCTCATCGAGAATCTGGAGGAGCAGATTGAAGACATCAGGATGGGCTTTTTCTATTTCATCAAAGAGAATAACAGAGAAAGGACGACGACGGACTTGTTCGGTCAGCTTGCCTCCCTCACCATAGCCCACATAGCCAGCAGGGGAGCCAAGAATTTGAGCCACACTGTGACGCTCCATAAACTCACTCATATCAAGACGAATCAGAGCTTTGGGATCGCCAAAAAATTCCTCAGCGATGACTTTGGCGGTCAGGGTTTTACCCACGCCAGTAGGTCCAAGGAAAAGGAGTGATCCAAGAGGTTTGTCGTCACTTTCGAGATGAGAGAGTGAGCGTGCAAAAATCTGCTCCAAGACAGAAAGGACTTCTTTTTGGCCCACTATCTGGGAAGCAAGACTACGGCGTAGGCGATTGAGGCGAGCTTTGGGCTGAATGGACTCAAGCTTGTGGAGAGGGATACCGCCAATGCGAGCTACAGTCTCTTGGATATGCGAGCGCTCCATGATAGGGAGTGGTAGATTTTTGTCAGCGTGGCTCTTGTGGAGTATGGCAAGTTTTTTCTCTATTTCTCCTATACGTGTATGCCAGATGGCTGCTTCATCGAAGTCACTTTCTTCGATAAGGGCTGTTTTGGTTTTTTGAGCTTCACTGAGTTCTTGAGTGAGAAGTAGTTCACGTTTGAGATGACGAGTGGCTTCGGTGGTTTGCTCTACGAGGGTAGCAGCCTCATCTAAGACATCAAATGCCTTGTCTGGGAGAAAACGATCGGCTATGTAGCGTTCACTGAGGTGAACAGTGGGAGGCTGGAGAGCAGCTGGAATAGCTACCTGGTGGTGTTTCTCGTAGGCTTGCTTGGCATTTTGAAGCATGAGAAGGGTGAGCTCTTTGCTTGGCTCTTCGATTTTAAGTGTCTGAAAGCGGCGTTCTAGAGCAGCGTCTTTTTCAATATGGCGTTTGTATTCACTAAAAGTAGTAGCACCAATACACTGAATATCACCACGAGCGAGGGCTGGTTTGAAAATATTGGCAGCATCGAGACCACCACTGGTGTTACCGGCTCCAACCAGAGTGTGGATTTCATCAATAAAAAGAATAATGTCTTTTGCCTCGGTAGCTTCGCGGATGATTTCTTTGAGACGAGCCTCAAATTCACCGCGGAAATTAGTGCCCGCTACTATGAGAGCAAGATCAAGGGCGAAGATACGCTTACCAATAAGCTGGCGCGGGACATCACCCGTTTTAATTTTTTGAGCCAAGGCACTCACCAGAGCAGTCTTACCTACACCTGGTTCTCCTAAGAGGAGGGGATTACTCTTTTGTTTGCGGGCGAGAATCTGACTCATGCGAATAAGCTCCTCATCTCGACCAGAGAGTGTATGCTCGGGTGTGATTTTGGGATGAGTGAGATTGATTGCGTACTGCTCAAGCATAGGGGTACCTCCAGTTGATTCAGCTGTACGTGCCTTGCCAAATTGGACTTGTTGATGATTGGGCTCGCTTGGATCGAGAAAACGAGCAAGCTCAGGCATAGAATCAAAATTCATGTGACTGGCGAGGGTATTTTCGATTTTTTTCTCATCAATTTCGAGTTCCAGAAAAATTTCATCGAGACGAGTGTCATCAGCCTCCAGTAGGGCATACACGAGGTGCTCTGTGCCTATGTAGGGTGATTGAAATTGACTCGCCAGTGAATAAGCTCTTTCGAGGACATATTTGAGACTGGTACTGGGTGGTATGAGTGTATCTTTAGCAAGAGGCTTGCTTCCCGAGAGTTTCTGCTTGGTTAATTTCAGGAGTTTTTCTTTTTCAAAACCCATGCTTTCAAGCAGGGTGTTGCCGAGGCTGCCATTCTCTAGAAATATAGCAAGGAGAAGATGCTCTGGACCAACTGTTTCGTTTTGAGTAAAAAAGGCTAAATCACGTGATTGCTTGAGAGCACGACGAGCATGAAACGTGAGTTTTTGACTAAAGAGAGTATCTTTCATAGGCATGTGAGCATTCTTTAGTGTATTTTTTTTTGAGCATTCTGTCAACGCGCCTAAGTACAGTGTAGAGAAGTGAAAGGAATCTTCTCATGGAGAGTGTTTTGTGGTATTCTATGAGTGTATAAAAACAAAAAAAAATGTTTGGTTTTTCTCGTCCTACATATTTAGGTATTGATTTTGGAACAGCCTCAATCAAAGCCATTGAACTCAAAGAAAAAGGTGGTTCTATAGAACTGGTCAATTTTGGTCAGGTGAGTTTGGCCAACCTCGAAAGAAGTGGTGCAGCACCAGGAGAAAGCTATGGTGACATTTTGGTTACCTACCTCAAGGCTCTCCTCAGTCGTATGAATCCAGAGACAGATGTGGCCTATGTAGCTATGCCTGCATTTATCGGGCTTATTTCATTGGTAGATTTTCCAGAGATGGAAGACAGAGAACTTGAAGAAGCAGTACAGTTTGAAGCCAAGCGTTTTATTCCAGCCTCGCTCGATGATATTGCCTTGAGTTGGGATGTGATACGTAATACTGCCAAGCCAGATGGGTCTGGTATGCGTCAGGAAGTGCTGGTAGTAGCGGCTCTCAAGAATGAAGTAGATCACTACAGACAGTATGTAGAAAAAGCTGGTCTCAAAATGGAGTTTTTGGAACTTGAGACTTTTTCTTTGGCACGAGCAGTCGTGGGTGTCCAAAAAGACTTAGTACTTCTGATTGATATAGGTGCTCGCTCTACTAATCTTATGTTGGTAGAGAATGGTTTGGTACGTGTCAGTCGCAATTTGGATGTAGGTGGAAAAGATTTGACCCGTACGCTCACGGAAACCCTTGATATCACGGCTGAGCGAGCAGAGGTGCTCAAGAAAAGCAACAAAGATTTCTTAAACGAGCCAGAAGCCAGAATTATCTTTCCTCCACTAGAAGGAATTATTGATGAGGGTAAGCGTATGATTGCTGGTCATCAAGAGCGTTACCCAGAGTTTACTTGTAGAGAAGTGGTGCTTTCTGGAGGATCAGCCGCACTGACTGGGTTGACAGTATATCTCGAAAAGGCATTTGGCCGACCAGTCCGTAAGGGTAACCCTTGGGGCAGGATTCAGTATGATCCCAAATACAAAGATGATATCGAGGAGTTGGGCACATCCTTTTCAGTAGCTATTGGACTAGCTCTTTCAGGTATCGATAGCGTAGAAGCTACGAGTCAGACACATTACAAAAAACCATCAGCTCTCAAAGAATTTTTTAGTAAAAAACTCTAACATAATTATTTAATTTAACGACATGGCAGGTATTAATCTTTCACAATCAACAGCCGGGCGCCAGACGGGTCAAAGAAAGTTTTTTGATACAGGGATAGTAGTTTCTGCTGTTATTTTTGCCTTGGTCTTAGGTGTCTGGGGAGGTATTTATTATTTCTCCCTCAAGACTCAGAAAGAAATAACCGATTTGCAGAGCCAGATTGATAATTCTGGCGTAGAGATGAAAGGTCCAAGAATCGACCGCATTTTGGCTTTTGATAATCGTATTGAAGTAGTGAGTAAAAATACAGAGACTCAGATTGATACCTCACATATGCTGACTGACTTAGAAGGGCTTATTATCCCAAGTGTTCGTCTGACTTCGTATGAGTATGATCATGAGAATGGCAACGTGGCTATGGAAGGAGTGACTAGTGACTTTAAGTTTCTTGCACAACAAATTATAAGTCTCAAGACCAATGAGCAGTATGCCAATATTCATGTAGAAAAAATTACCAACTCTGAGTCTGGAGATATTGTTTTTATTCTTAAATCAGAGGGTCTAAAATAAACATACAAATATAAGGCAACTGTTATGAAACTAAAATTACTTCTCGTTCCCTTTTTTATCATCATGTCACTCGTCGTAGCGATTGGTATCGTTAAGCCCGAGTATGACAACTTGATGCTCAAAAATAGAGAATTGACTCAAAAAAAGACTGAGGTAGAACGTCTAGAAGGTCTGCGTAGCAACATTGATTCTTTGACGAGTAGCCTTGATCAAAACAAAGAGCTAGAAGATTTCATGCTCCGTTTTTACCCAGCAAAGCTTGATCAGGAAAGGGTGATTGATGCGTTTAATTTCTTGTCTGCTCAGTCGGGCCTCATTGTGACAGGGATGGACATCAAGGAGCTTACAGCTCCAGTAGTGGAAGTAGACCCTACGCTCGATGGTTCAGGTGGTCCTCTCGGCACTGCTCCAGCAGATGGTTCTGTAAATCCTTTGGTAGCATCTGAAGCACCAATCATGCCAGCATACACACCGGCAAAGCCAAGCTACTTTGTGGCTCAGGTGAAATTGAAGGGTAGTTATGATAATATCAAGTCTTTTTTTGCTCGCTTGTATACCCTCGACCGTATGCATGAGGTCAAAAACATCACAGTAGCTACTGCAAAGAAAGAGGGCGATACCGAAGTTTCCTCAGATGTACTCGAGGCGTCATTCGAAGCTCGTTTTGACTTTGTGGATGACACAGATAGTAAAAATGCCATGGGGGCAGCTATATTTGGAAAGAATGCTTTTGATATAGACAAAGCCACCAAGGCCAAGGAATGGGCGGCAACCGCTATGGCCAATTTGACGGTTGATAAGGCAGGAAGAGCAAATCCATTCCAATAAACTATAAACAAACATTCGGAGATGGCCACTGACGAAATACAATTCACTGATGCGACAAAGACTACGGTCGCGCCCACGAGCGCGCCTGTTGATTTGGCATTGAGGGCCAAAAATCTTGGGATAGAGTATCTCGAAGAAATGCCACGTACTTTTGACAAAGAAGTACTCCGCTTTATCTCACAAGATTCTTCCAAAAAATATGGCATAGTGCCATACAAAATGAGTGATGGAGTGCTGTATGTCGCCGTGCTTGATCCGGAAAACTTTGAGGCCTTAAATGTGCTTCGCTTCCTTTCTGAAAAAGAAAAGATGGGTATAGAAGTGGCTTTGGCAAGTCCAGAAACTTTTGCGTTGATTGCCAAGCAGTATGCAGGAGCTGATACAGCTGTTTCTGAGGCAATTATTTCACTCAAGAAAGATGATGCCGAAACACTCGAAAGACAGTCAGAAAAATCCCCTAAGAAAGACATGTCGGTATTTCAGGATGCTCCAATTGCTAAGTTGGTAGAAGCTATTGTACAGCGAGCCATTGATGATCGTGCTAGTGATATACATATAGAACCCATCGAAAACAGCTATCGGGTACGTTTTCGTATAGATGGCATTTTGAAGGCTGAACTCTCTTTCCCGCTCGAAGTAGGGAGAGCTGTTATTTCTCGTATCAAGATTCTTTCCAACCTCAAAATAGATGAAAAGCGCAAGCCGCAAGATGGGCGTATTCGTTTTAGTCCAAGCGAGGGACTGCAAGTGGACTTACGTGTGTCGAGTTTACCGGTCATGGAAGGAGAGAAGATTGTGATGCGTGTTCTCGATAAAACTACTAATGTAGCCAATCTCGATGCCCTGGGACTCTGGGGAAGGGGACGAGAAATACTCGAGAAAAAAATCCGTGAACCATTCGGGATTATTTTGATTACTGGTCCTACAGGATCAGGTAAGTCGACTTCCCTATATGCTTTCTTGCAGATACTCAACAAAGAAGAGCGGAATATTATTACTCTTGAAGACCCAGTTGAATATTTCTTGGAAGGTATCAATCAGAGTCAGATCAAGCCTGAAATTGGGTATACCTTTGCCTCGGGGCTACGCTCTATTTTGCGTCAGGATCCAAACGTCATTATGGTAGGAGAGATTCGTGATGGTGAGACAGCTGAGCTCGCAATCCATGCGGCTCTCACTGGTCACCTCGTGATGTCTACTTTACATACCAACGATGCTATAGGGACAATTCCTCGTTTGATAGATATGGGTATTGAGCCATTCCTTCTAGCCTCATCTCTTCAGGCAGTGGCTTCTCAGCGTTTGGTGCGACGTATTTGTGACGGTTGTAAGCAGGAAGAAATTATCACCGCAGGCCAGAAGAAATTAATAGAAGAAATTTTTGAGACTATCCCAGACAAAGAAATCAAAGCCTTTGAGCTGAGTCCTAAACAAAAAGTTGTTGTCTATAAGGGAAAAGGATGCTCTAAGTGCGCGAATACTGGATACAAGGGCCGTATCGCTATTTATGAAGTGATGGATATCGATAGTAAGATGCACGAAGTTATTTCTGATCAGAAGGGACAAGAGAACTTAGTAAGAGACGAGGCACAAAAACAGGGGATGCTTTCTATGAAACAAGATGGTATTCTAAAAGTACTCAAGGGTATCACTACGTTGTCGGAGATAGAACGCGTGACAGAGGGTACAATCTTAGTCGACGAAGAATAAACATCAAAATAAAAAAAATAATACTATGGAAACAGGCAGTGCAGAAAAACGACTGAAAGATTTACTATCACTTGTTGGCCAACAGGGAGCATCTGATCTGCACTTAGTAGTGGGGCGTTATCCAACCATTCGTGTGGATGGTAAGCTTCATCCAGTCTCACAAGACAAGGTGTTGGTACCTGCAGATACCAAGGCTTTGAGTGATGTCCTTCTGACCGAAGATAAGAAACAAGAATTATTGTCACTAGGGCACACCGACTTTTCATATAACTACGATGACAAAGTCCGTTTTCGTACCAATGTGTTCCTTCAAAAAGGCTATGTCAGTGTCACTATGCGTTTTGTGATGGATAAGCTGCGCAACCTCGATGAGCTTTCAGTGCCGAGTACTTTGTATGAGTTTTCAAAATATTCACAGGGACTCGTACTGGTGACTGGACCAGTGGGGCATGGTAAGTCCACCACTTTAGCCGCTATTATTGATTATATCAATCACAATCTCGAGAAACATATTCTCACCATCGAGGATCCAATTGAATTTGTGTATGCTCAGGATCGCTGTATTATCAATCAGCGTGAAATTGGGCGCGATGCAAAAAACTTCCCGGATGCACTACGAGCCGTGTTTCGTGAAGATGTGAATGTAGTGCTCCTAGGAGAGCTTCGTGATCTGGAGACTATCAGTACCGCTATGACCGCTGCCGAAACAGGACATCTTATCTTTGCCACTCTGCATACCAATGACTGTGCTCAGACCATTGACCGTATTATAGATGTCTTTCCAGCTCATCAGCAAAATCAGATTAGAGCCCAGTTATCAAGCGTGCTTCTAGGAGTAATCTCTCAGCGCTTGATTCCAAAGATAGGAGGAGGGCGTATCCCGGCAGTGGAAATCATGTTTAAGAATAGTGCAGTCGAAAACCTTATTCGTGAAAACAAGGTCCATCAGATTGATTCAGTTATAGAGACGAGCCTAAAGGACGGTATGGTATCACTTGATCGAGCCCTAGCAGAGCTGGTCAAGCGGGGATTGGTGTCTTTGGATGATGCGTTCAACTACTCAAAAAATAGAGATTATTTGCAGCTTCTTTTGAGTAAGGAAGCCTAAGTTAATGATATTTTGCTATGAAGTTTACTTTTAAAGCCAGGACAGATAGTGGTGAAGTACGAGAAGGTATTGTGGATGCAGTTGATTCAGATACTGCAGCTCAGATACTCCAACGAAACAACCTTATCCCGCTCTCACTCAAAGCTGAAGAGGAGAGGGGCATTGAGTTGCTGAAGACAGTGACAAAGCTTTGGGAAGGCGTAAGTCAAAAAGAACAAATGGTATTTTTCCGCCAAATGTCTACTCTTATTGAGGCGCGTGTACCGATTGTTTCAGCCTTGACTACTATTGGTGAAGAAATCAGTAACTCCTATTTTTCTATAATTATCAATGAGATGGCAGGAGACGTGCAAGATGGAATGCCATTCTCTGAGGCCTTGTCTAAGCATGAAGATATATTCTCTCCACTCACAGTCAACATGATTCATGCCGGAGAAGTTTCTGGAGCTCTCCAAAACGCCGTTAACTTCGTGGGAGGTAATATTGAGAAGAACTATCACCTGACCTCTAAGATCAAAGGAGCGCTTTACTATCCAGTGTTTGTTTTGACAGTTGCTTCGATTATCGGTTTTCTTGTAGTGACCTTTATCTTGCCAAAGATTACGGTTTTGATTAAGAGTATGAAGATTAGTATACCTTGGTATACGACCGCCCTTATCTGGCTAGGAGACTTCATGAATGAGTATTGGTGGGCGGTGCTGTTTATCATAGTAGCGGCTATAGGAAGCTTTTATTACTATCTCAAAACTCCCTCTGGACATCGTGAATTAGAACTGGTGATCCTAAAAATTCCAGTCATTGGTACTTTGGCTCAGAATATCTACATCACTCGTTTGGCTGAAAATCTTTCAGCCCTACTCAATAGCGGTATTCCTATCGTGAAGGCACTGACTATCGCCAGTGAGGTGATTGGTAATCATGTCTATGAAGGTATTGTCATGAGTGCAGCGGAGCAGATACGGAGCGGTGGTAATATCAGTAATGCCTTTATGAATGCCAAGGAAATTCCGCCAGTATTGGCCCAGATGATTCGTATTGGTGAGGAGTCAGGAACGCTTGCTACGGTACTCGGAAGCGTGGCGAAGTTTTATGGTCAGGAAGTAGACAACATGACAAAAAGTCTGACGACATTGATAGAGCCTATCTTGATTGTTTTTCTGGGTATGGGTGTAGCGGTGCTGGTGGTAGGTGTTCTTCTCCCGATTTACAATTTGGCAGGACAGATGTAAAATAAAGACAGGTTTACTCATTTAAAAAAAGTAAGTAAATGAAAATAAAAATTAACATAAAAGGAGGTGAGCATATGAAAAAAAATTTCAAGGGTTTCACCCTTATCGAACTTCTCATCGTTATCGCCATTATTGGAATTTTGGCGTCAGTGGTACTCGTGAGTCTCTCAAGTGCTCGTGATAAAGCGAAAGTGGCTGCTTACAAAGCTCAGGCCCACTCTATTCAAGCTTCGCTAGTATTACAGTGCGACTCTCTTGCTTCGCCATCTGTCGCTAACCTTAAAACAGCTGTCGGTACATTACCATCAGGTGTTTCATTTCCAGGCGGAACTGAGGCTCAGAGTTGCGGTTCAGCTGGAGCTGGTACATTCACTATCAACTTAGCAAGTTCTACTGCTCCATCATGTACAGCAACCAGTGTTAGAGATACAGGTGTAACCTTTACCGGTTGTTAAAAAATATAAATAAATCTAATAAAAAAATATGAAAAAAAATTTCAAGGCCAGCCTGTCCGGTAGGCAGGGTTTCACCCTTATCGAACTTCTCATCGTTATCGCCATTATTGGAATTTTGGC
>CAZYOT010000016.1:0-5898 GCA_964649305.1 uncultured Bdellovibrionales bacterium | reverse complement strand
GTCAGTGGTACTCGTGAGTCTCTCAAGTGCTCGTGACAAAGCGAAAGTGGCTACCTTTAAGGCTCAGGCCAGTTCTATACAGGCTAGCGCTCTGGAGCATTGCGAGGATGCTACTGTCACCGATGCTGCTTCACTTCAGACAGCTGTAGGCACACTGCCTACTGGAGCCGCCTGGAACGGTACTGGCGATACTGCTGACTGTGGACCAAGTGGTGCAGGGACATTTACTCTCATCCTTGATTCTTCAGCACTCACCACTACTTGTACGGCTACTATGACCGAAACAGGAGTGACTTCATTCTCAGGCTGCTAAAGCCTTAGAATAGCTATAAATAAAACCTCCCACTAAAGGAGGCTTTATTTATATTCTCTTGTATTTAGTCTATACTATGGGTATATGTTTTATTTACTATTTTTCTTAGTGGTAGGTCTTATCATAGGGAGTTTTCTCAATGTGGTTTGTATTCGTACCGAGAGAGAGGAAGACTATGTCGGAGGTCGTTCACACTGCGATACCTGCGATAAGACGCTTTCTTGGTATGAGAATATCCCAGTAATGAGTTATCTCATCCTTAGAGGTAAGTGTCGAAGCTGTAAGATCATGATACCCAGGCAGCATCTTTGGTTTGAACTTGGTACGGGGGGGATTTTCATGGGTATTGCAGCGTTGTTTTTTGATCCACAGAGTCCAGAGGCATGGCTCACTACACTTTGGCTTTGTATCTTTGTTTCATTTTGTATCTTGATAGTGGTCTCTGATGTGGTGTCTATGGAGATTCCTTTGGTGTTCCTGGTGGGCATTACTCTCGTGACTGGGCTCTACGTCATGATACACTTTTGGTTTTTTGAGAGACAGTTACCTGTTCTAGAGACGCGCCTTTGGAGCTCGTTTCTTGGAGGATTGTGTGCTTGGGCGTTTTTTTACGCCCTGGTCTATTTTTCCCAGGAAACGTGGATGGGTTGGGGTGATGTGTGGCTCGCCTTGACCGGCGGGATGGTAGTGGGTATCAAACTGACTTTACTAATGCTCACTACTGCTTTTGCGAGTGGAGCACTCTTCGGATTGAGTTTGTTTTTTTGGCATAAGAAAAATCTACAAACACAGGTGCCTTTTGCGCCTTTTTTGGTATTTGGGATGCTGTGTATTCTCTGTATCAAAGAGGTGCGTCCAGAGTGGTTACAACTTTTTATGTGGTAGCCATTTCCTTTAGGTGATATTCGATAGAAAAAGCTTATTGCTGTATAATGAGAGAGTACAAATGGCTCTCGTTGAGAAGTTATATAGGATAGAGTATAAAAAAATGAAACACCAAAAAAAAGGATTTACATTGATTGAAGTGGTCGTAGTGGTAGCGATTATTGCTATTATGTCCGCAGTTATTTTTTCGAATGTCAATAGTGGAAGGAGCCAGTCTGCTGTAGATGCCGCTACACGTACACTGACCAATGCTATACGAGAGTTGCAGCAGTACTCTCTTACTGGCAAACAAATGGTAACCAATTCAGACCCGTGTTTGTATCAAATAGCTTGGATTAGTGGAACTGCCAGATACACGACAACGTATCACTACAAAGATAATAATGGCACCTGTAATCAATCCATGACGATAGCTACGTATACCTTACCTGGGGGGGTACTTTTTTCAGGTACAGGCAGTCTGGGATTTACTCTTCCCTATGGTAAGCCCAATTTCGGTACTGCAAGTGTTGCATTGCCAGTTATAAAAGCCGGAAGCGTGAGCGGAGTGACCTGTGTCTATAGTAATGGTTTGATCAACAGTGCCGTAGGCTCTGTGAGTTGTCCATAAATATGCAAAGTAAAAATACCAAAATCAGAAGAGTGAGGAAGGGTTTTTCTTTTGGAGAAGTACTTATCTCTGCTTTCGTGCTTACGGTAGGTCTCACTGCTACGTCGGCTTTGATTTCATCGAGCTTGGGGCATAGTTATGATAATCGTGATGCCATAGTAGCTGCCCAGCTGGCACAAGAAGGAGTAGAGTTGGTCCGTAATGTGCGTGACCAAAATTTTGCAATTCAGGCAGATGGCGGTAATGGAGGAGATGGTTTCCAGGGTTTTGATGAAACACAGAAAAGTTGTCGTTTTGAAGTGGATGGCAGTTTTCAGTGTTATGCCAGCCAGGGTAGTCCATCGAGCCGGAGGTATTACTTGGCCACACCATTTGCTCCTGCGTATGGGGATCGCTTCACACACACCGGTACAGCGGATCATTTCGCTCGCTATATCTATGTCGAATACAATAGTACCAACAAGGCGGCACGTGTAGTCAGTTATGTTTTCTGGGATTGGTCTAATGCCAACAGTATGCCATCGTTTGTGCCTTCTAATGGCAACGTTTCTGGTTGCACATTGACTAATAAGTGTGTTTTTTCTGAAGTGTTTTTGACTAAATGGGGACTCTTATGATGCATATGTACTCTCGTAAAGAAAAAAGAAAAGCATTTTCTCTTATAGAAGTGATGGTTTCTTTGTTTATTTTTACTATTGTCATGGTGGCAACCTCACAAATTTTTGTTCAGACATTTGCAAGCTATCGTTATACTCGTAATCTACAACGTGATATCGAAAATGCTCAGTTTTTGATGGCTATTCTTTCCAAAGAGCTTCGTACCGGTACCATTGTAGCGCCTAATGGAGCTACCTCAAGGGCTTCTAGTGTCCAGTTTTTTGATCACTCACAACAGTTATGTCTCAATTATCGTTTCAGTGGTGGAGGACTTGAAGTTGCTAGTACGAGCGTGGGATCGGCTAATACTTGTAATAGTACGAATTTTGTGACGAATAATTACAAGATGGTGAGTACGGGTACGGTAACGGGAAGCTTTGATATTACCCCTTCATCGAGTTCTCCTCGCACAGTCGGTAAGGTGACTACGGCACTTCTTATTAAAAACGGCACTCACCAGGCCAGTATCCAAAGTACTGTATCTTTGCGTGATTATGGCCCAGAAGGGTCAGACTTATAATAAAAACGAAGGTATTTTTTGTGCTATAATAAGGGTAAATTACCCTTGTTTAAGTGATAGGTATGGATAAAAAAGAAGCTCAGTCTCGAATTGTTAAATTGACCCAAGAAGTAGAAAAGCACCGCATTAGTTATCATGTACAGGATGCCCCGAGTATCAGTGATGAGGCATACGATGCCTTGTTTCATGAACTTCTACGTCTCGAGGAGGAATATCCAGAGTATAGAGATAGCAATAGTCCGACTAGTCGAGTAGGAGGAGAAGTGCTCACCTCCTTTTCTAAGGTCACTCACCGCCATCAGCAGTGGTCCTTTGATGATGTTTTTGATCAAGAAGAGCTGCGTCTGTGGTGTGAGAGAATAGAGCGAATGCTCGGCAAGGAAGGTATTACAGAAAAACCAACATATGTGTGTGAGCTCAAGATTGATGGGCTCAAAGTCATCCTGACATATGATCAAGGCGTGCTCATAGAAGGAGCGACACGTGGAGATGGCAGTATCGGGGAAAATGTCACCGAAAATTTACGCACCATCCAATCCATTCCCTTGAAGCTTAAAAGGCCAGTGAGTGGTGTGTTTGTGGGAGAAACCTGGCTTCCAGAAGCCGAGCTTAAGCGTATCAATCAAGAACGTGAAAAGAATGGTGAGGCCCTATTTGCTAACCCGAGAAACGCAGCGGCTGGGACAATTCGTCAACTCAATCCACAAGTAGTGGCCGAGAGAAAGCTCCGGACCTTTGTTTATGATATCGATAGTATAGAGGATGTAGATGAAAGTGAGCCAGCCACTCAGAAGGAAGAATTGGAAACTCTCCACGCTCTGGGATTTTTGGTCAATCCACACTACCGACATGTCCAGGATGCTGCAGAAATTCAAGCGTACTACGAAGAATGGAATGCCAAGCGTCATGATCTCCCGTATGGACTGGATGGTGTAGTGATTAAGGTGAACGAAAGAAGACTCCAAGAGGCTCTCGGGTACACGGGTAAAGCTCCACGTTTTGGTGTGGCCTATAAATTTCCAGCTGAGCAGACCACCACAGTAGTTGAAGCGGTGGAAGTACAAATTGGACGGACAGGAGCACTAACCCCTGTAGCTCACTTACGACCAGTCTATGTGGCAGGCTCTACAGTCAGTCGAGCAACGCTCCATAACTTTGATGAAATTGCGCGTCTGGATGTACGAGTGGGTGATACAGTGATACTACAAAAAGCGGGAGATATCATCCCAGAGATCGTCTCCGTCCTTACTGATTTACGAAGTGGTAAAGAAACAAAAGTATCAATACCAAAAGTCTGCCCACTCTGCGGCAGTCCGACCGAAAAAAGACGCATGAATGACAAAGAAGACTTAAGTGCTGCATTGTACTGTAGCAATGCCAATTGTTATGCGGTAGAACTACAGAATATTATCCATGGTGTGTCAAAAAAGGGTTTCAATATTGTAGGTCTTGGTGAGAAGGTAGTGGAGCAACTCATGGCAGAAGAACTGATACGTGATTTGGGTGATATTTTTACCCTGACTGAAGGAGACTTGCTTCCCTTGGAGCGCTTTGCGCCAAAGTCTACCCAGAAACTTTTGGAAGCTATAGACCAAAGCAAGCAAATAGCCGCTCCGAAATTTCTCTATGCCTTGGGTATTCATCATGTGGGAGAAGAAACAGCGGAGCTTTTGTTTGCATCTTTACCCACTCTCCACACGTCTAGTCCTGCAGCCTGGGGACAGGCACTAGATAATCTTGACCAAACAGATATTGAAAAAATTAATGGTGTAGGTAAGGTAGTAGCAGAGAGTCTCAAAGTATGGGTAGCAGATGCCAATAATAAGCTTCTTCTGGAAAAACTCAGTGCTGCAGAAATAGTTCTCACATACTCAAAAATAAAAAGGCAGGCCGAGGGTCCTTTTGTAGCCAAAACCTTTGTCCTCACAGGTGAACTTGCTTCCTTTACAAGAGATGAGGCCAAAGATATGATTAAGCAATACGGTGGCTCTGTGACCAGTAGTGTGACCAGAAAGACGGACTATGTCCTTGTAGGAGAAAAACCCGGGAGTAAGTACCAAGAAGCCCAGAAACTCGGCACTGCTATACTCAACGAAGAAATGTTTAAACAAATGCTTTTAGAGGTTAATTGAACTGTAACTAAAGACTATGCTTGATACTCAAACAGTAGAACACATCGCACACCTTGCTCGTATTGGGATTACCGAGGAGGAAAAAAGTCGCTATCAGGAAGACTTGACTCGTGTACTTGATTTCGTAGATGAACTGAAAGCTTTTGAAGATGTAGAGATTAAGAGTGGAGATGATGCCTTGGTACGCTACTCGGTACCACGTACAGATAGTGCCCTTATTCATGATAGTCGTGAACGTGAGCTTATCTTAGAAAACATGCCAGAAGTAGCAGAGGGTGCTTTAAAAGTAAGACAAGTTTTGTAATATGATTCGACAACTCCATCAACAACTTGTAGAAGGTAAAACAACAGCGGAGACATTGGCCTCTGAGTATTTTTCACGCATTGAGAGTAAGGATAAGGAAATCGGAGCTTACCTAACTATTTTTGAAAAAGAGCACGTTTTGGCTGAGGCCCGTAAAGTAGACGCTAAGATTGCTCGTGGTGAAGATATCGATTTACTAGAGGGTATCCCAGGCGCAATCAAAGATAATATCTTGATCCAGGGAGTACGCGCAACAGCTGGCTCTAAGATACTTGAAAACTATATTGCGCCGCATGATGCCACGGTTATCACTCGTCTCAAGAAAGCAGGAGCCTTGTTTTTGGGTAAGACCAATATGGATGAATTTGCCATGGGCTCATCAACTGAAAACAGCGCATACCAGATTACCAAAAATCCACATGATATTACGCGGGTTCCAGGTGGATCGTCAGGTGGTTCAGCAGCAGCCGTAGCCGG
>CAZYOT010000015.1:10452-17482 GCA_964649305.1 uncultured Bdellovibrionales bacterium | reverse complement strand
ATCAATGAAGCGCTAGGTGTGGTAGGAAAAATTCAGGGAAGTCATGTGTACTTTAGTCAGCTGTTTCGTATCTTAGATACCACTTTACCAAAAGAAGTGCTCCTCAAGAATATGACAACCAGAGACCGAGTAGTCACACTTATTGGTGTAGCTAATACGCGTGAGAATTTACTTGCTTTTGAAGATGAGCTCAAGAAGTCAGCCTGTGTTGAGGATGTTAATGTGCCGCTTTCCAATCTTTTCTCTCAAAAAAATCTTGATTTTCAGCTTGATTTTACCATAAAGCTTGATTGTCTCCATAAAAATCAGTTATGAAAAACTTTTTCAAAAAATACAGTTTTGTTATTACGCTTCTGCTCATTATCACCCTCATGGGAGTGACTTTTTGGTTTGGTATTGTAGCTATGTATCAAAAGGCAGTAAGTTTGCGTGATGATATCCAAAAGGAGATTGCTCATAAAGAAAATCGAGAGAGGCAAATTAAGCGTTTACCAGAAATCAAAAGTCAATATGAAACGGTGTTAAGTGAAGAGGGACACTTCAATATTCTGTTGACCGAAGATCGTATGGTGGGACTCATTCAAACGATGGAGTCTTTGGCTGAAAAGACGGGTACAGAAGTAGCTATCCAGTCAAACTCAGCTAAATTTGAAGATCAAACAAAAAAGAAGACGGCAACAAAGAGTGAAGATGCTTCAGATGACGCAGAAGCAAAAAAGGACAACAGTCAGGATGATACCAAAAAAACACTCGCCAGTTCTTTACCATACCCCAACTATCTAAGACTCACACTTACAGTCAAAGGTGACTATACAGAAATTGTGAATTTTTTGCATAGTTTGGAGACCCTGCCTGTAGCTCTTGATGTCCTTGGTGTAGAAGTGAAACAACCAATTAGAACAGATGATTTAGGGCAGGGTGATGTGCGGTCTGTTACTCCTTTTCAATCAAGCGGAGATTTGGTAGCACCAACTGATCAGGGACAGACCAATGGCGATCAGGCAAACAAGGATGGAGAAAAAGTGCCTTCGGAAATAGCCAAACCTATTTCCCCACAATTAGAAGCGGTTTTTGATACGGTTATTTATATTGCCAAGAAGTAAGCGTATGAATATTTCAGTACAAACTTTACAGAATAAACTAGAGAAGTTTTCCTTGCGTAAACTGACTCTGGCTTGGTATCGCTACTTTAAGATACTTTTTGTGATTCTTTTCCTTTCGATTATTCTGGGTGGATCTTTTATTTGGTACCAGAGCCTTCATCTTTTTCATTGGGATGACAGTCAGAAGAAAGCCTATATCGAAACCACTACCACGGAGACAAATCTTAAGCAGAAAGAATTTGAAAAATTACTTACTTCGCTGAAGGAACGAGAGAGTTGGCACCAAACAGAAAGCCCACTTTCGAGGAATCTCTTTACAGGTGAGCCTGTCATCAAGCAGTAGCTCGCTACAAAATCACAGGATTGACGAATATCTATAAACATGGCAGAATACAGTGTTATGTTTATAGTCAATCGCAGTCAATTTTTTCAAGAAATTCTTCCCGCAGGTCCAAGTTATCGCTTGAGGCAGTTTGAGGCAGCTTTTTTTACCCCAGGGTTTCGAGGGATTGATGATATCACTACTCTCTCTAGGTCTGAGCGTGATGCCTTGAAAGATTGTCCCTGGCTTTGTCTTAAGGCAGTAAAAGTTCTTTCTGCTAAGAAAGGTGATACCTACAAAGCCATCATGACTCTTCATGATGATAAGGAGATAGAGTCTGTTTTGATGCAAAACGCTCGTGGACATTGGTCTCTTTGTGTATCTTCGCAGATTGGCTGTGCCATGGCCTGTACTTTTTGTGCTACCGGTACCATGGGCTTTACCCGCAATCTGACGGTAGATGAAATAGTTGATCAGTATCGTTTTTGGATGATGTTTCTCGAGGATCGTCCAGAATTGCCAGAGCGTATTACGAACATCGTGTTTATGGGCATGGGGGAGCCTCTAGCCAATTATCAGAATGTCAAAGACTGCATCCAGACCATTCTCAAGTATACGGATATAGGTCCAACTCGCATTACGGTTTCCACGGTCGGTCTCATCCCGATGCTTACGCAGATCCTCAATGACGAGACTTGGCCGCCAGTGCGTCTAGCTGTGTCGCTTCACAGTGCTGACCCCAAGACTCGTACTGATATTATGCCAAGTTCGTATCCACAGTTTCTTGATAAACTGTATGAATGGACTGAGAAATACTTTGCTAAGTTCGCGAGTCGCCGTCGTCACCTGACATTTGAATATGTTATGCTATCTAAGGTCAATGATACGAGTGACCACGCCAAGGCCTTGATACGCTTTGCTCGTAGAGTGGGTAAAGTGCGTATCAATCTTATCCCGTATAATTTCACAGGAGAAATATATCGAGATAGTTTGCCAGCGGATTTCGCTCGTTTCGAGCGTGAGCTTCGAGAGGCTGGAGTAATGGTCACGCGTCGACGTACGATGGGTGACGATATCGCTGCCGCTTGTGGCCAGTTAGTAGTAGAAAATAGTAAAGTAAAAACAAACCTATGATTAGTAGATATGTTATTGGAATAGTGGGAGGTCCTGGTACTGGTAAGGACACTATAGCTAGATTGCTTCCAGAAGTGCTCAATGAATCTGTAGAGATTCTTTCATTCAGCCGACTTATTATAGATGAATACTGTACGCCACTTGGTATCGAGCCGACGCATACAAATCTTCAGTTTATTGGCAATGCTATACGTCCAGAGTGGATACATGAGCGCATCTACCAGAAAATAGAAATATCTCCAGCTAAGTATTTTGTCATACCTTCTATCCGACGAGAAGAGGACTTTTTGTTTGTGAGGAGTTTCCCGAAGCACTTACTCATCGCCGTAGAAACAGACGGCAAGAAGGCTTATGAGCGTATGAAGAAGCGTAACGAAAAACCTAATGAAGATAAGTTGACGTGGGAAGAATATCTTGTGCTTTGCAATGCACCTATCGATCAGGAAGTACCCAAGTTACGCAAGCAAGCAGACGTGACGATAGAAAACAACGGTACGGTAGAAGAATTAGAACAGAAACTTAAGGATGTATTGGCGCAAATATAACAATGAGTACGTATTTTATTAAAACTTTTGGGTGTCAGCAAAATGTGGCTGATAGTGAACGTATGGCAAGCTTTTATGAGGCTCGTGGCTATACTGAGGCCGCTACTCTTGAGGAAGCAGATACGATTATCCTCAACACCTGTGTCATTCGTGATAAGGCAGAGGAAAAGGTGTATGGCTTTATCCGTAGCCTCAAGTCTCGGAAGGAAGAAGCTGGAGAGGGTATGCCACACATCGTAGTGACAGGTTGCCTTATCGGATCAGCGGCTCGTGAGCCAAGCGGCAAGATGATGAAGCGCCTCACATCGCGCCTGCCCGAAGCGGAAATTCTCCCACTTGAAGATGTGGGTTTTGAACATGAGCCAAAACGTAAAGAGGGGAAGATAGCTTCAGTCGTGATATCCAATGGCTGTAACAACTTTTGTGCTTTTTGTATTGTGCCGTTTGCCCGTGGCAAAGAGCGTTCACGAGCTTTTGATGAAATTCTTGATGAAGTGAAACAGTCTGTAGCTGATGGCCATGATGAAATTATGCTTTTGGGTCAGAACGTCAATTCTTACGGGGCAGATATTTTGATGGACTGTATTAAAAAGCAAGATAAATATGTACTCCCAGGCGGTCAAGAAATTACGCCGGTAATGGTCAAACACTTGAATCGTCATCGTATTCCTACTATGTTTCCCCAGCTCCTTGAAGCCGTAGCGCATGTACCTGGAGTGTGTAAAGTGCGATTCTTGGCATCAAACCCATGGGACTTTAGTGATGAGCTTATCGAGGTGATACGAGTCAATGACAATATTGATCGTGTGATACATCTTCCAGTTCAGGCAGGGAGTAATGAAGTTTTGAAGCGTATGAATCGTTGGTATACTCGCGAAGAATATCTAGAGCTTATTGAACGTATCAGAGTAGCTATTCCAGAAGTAGAGTTTACGACCGATATTATCGTAGGCTTCCCAGGGGAGACCGAAGAGCAGTTTCAAGAAAGTATCAGCCTCGCTCAGACAGTGGGATTTCGTCAGACCTTTATTGCTTGGTATTCACCACGACCTGGCACCAAGGCAGCCGTAGGGATGGAAGATGATGTCTCTATCGAAGATAAGCAACGTCGCTACCACGAACTCGACTATGTCTGTTTTCAAGGTTTTGAAAAAGCGAATGCCCATGACTCATAAAAGGGGTATATAATAAAAATATGAAAATCATCTCTTGGAACGTCAATGGTATACGGGCAGTGGAACGGAAGGGACTCTTCCAGCCGTTTTTGGCTGAGCATGACCCGGATATTATTTGTCTTCAGGAAACCAAAGCAAATAGAGAACAGGTAGAGATAGATCTTCCAGATTATATCGAGTATTGGCACAGCGCAGAGCGTAAGGGATACAGTGGGACCGCTATATTTACCAAGACTGAGCCGCTTTCTATTATCAATGGTTTTCTCCCCAAGGTGTCCAAGAAGTTCGCTCCACTCGAAGATCAGTTTGGTGATCCAGAGCGTGAGGGGCGAGTACTAACGGCTGAGTACGAGGGTTTCTATCTCGTGACCTGCTATACCCCCAATGCCAAAGATAAGCTAGAGCGCATTCCTCTCAGACTTAAGTGGGACGCAGCCTTCTTGGCACACTGTAAGGAACTTGAGAAAACCAAGCCAGTAGTGTTTTGTGGTGATTTCAATGTGGCTCACACCGAAGATGACCTCGCGCGGCCGAAGGAAAATATTGGGAACAAGGGTTTTACTGATGAAGAGCGTATGGGCTTTGAGAATTTTCTCAAGGCTGGATTTGTAGATACACTCCGTATATTCAAAGAGGGAAATGGATTGTATACCTGGTGGACCAACTGGGGTGGAGCGAGAGAGCGGAATGTTGGGTGGCGGATTGATTATTTTTTGGTGAGTGAAAGTTTGAAGAGTAAAGTGAAGGATGCTTTTATTCTTACAGAGGTACTGGGCTCAGATCATTGTCCAGTCGGCCTGGAAATCTTTTAATTTTCGACACACTTCTTTGTTATTTATTCCGGTGCTCGTCACGGTAACTTTCCAAGTACCGCTTACTTCGCTCCTCATAAATGCCTCGAATTCTATTCAAAAATAAAAAGATTACAAATAAGAGCCGCGCAAAAAATCTTTTGACCTTAAGTTTAGCTAACCTTCTATGGACAATAAAAATATTCCATTAGCAGAACGCATGCGGCCCAAAACTTTGGAAGAGTTTTTGGGACAGGAAAAAATATTTGGTGAGGGGAGTTTTTTGCGTCAGGCAATGGACAGGGACCAGGTGCCCTCGCTTATCTTCTGGGGGCCGCCAGGGAGTGGCAAGACTACGCTCGCTCTTCTCATCGCTCAGTCGACACAGGCAGAGTTTTTTCAGTTATCTGCTGTGGGAAGTGGCGTCAAGGATTTACGGAAAATCATAGAAGTAGCTCTGAAGAATAAAGAAGAGAATAAAAAAACACTTCTTTTCATAGATGAGATTCATCGTTGGAACAAGGCTCAGCAAGATAGTCTGCTTCCGTATGTAGAGCGAGGTGTACTTACACTTATCGGAGCTACTACCGAGAATCCAAGCTTTGAGGTCAATGGTGCACTTCTCTCTCGTTCACGGGTGGTGGTACTTGAAAAGCATTCTGTGGATTCATTGGTGAGTTTGCTTCGGCAGGCTATAGAAAAGTCCAAAGAATACTTCGGGCGTCTGGTAGAGGTGAGTGACGATACCCTCGGGTTTATAGCCGAAGTGTCAGGGGGAGATGCTCGGCAAGCCCTCGGGATTCTAGATGCCTGTGTCGTGATGCTTGGTAAAAAGAAAACACTGGATAGCGCGCTGGTAGAAACAGTCGTAAAGCGTTCGCATATTCTCTACGACAAGGGCGGTGAAGAACACTACAATATTATCTCAGCGTTGCACAAATCACTCCGTGGCAGTGATGCCAATGCATCACTCTACTGGCTCGCGCGTATGCTTGAAGCAGGGGAAGACCCGCTCTATGTAGCCAGACGCTTGGTACGTTTTGCCTCTGAGGATGTGGGATTGGCGAATTCCTTTGCGCTTCCACAGGCTACGGCAGCCTATCAGGCAGTCCAGTATCTTGGGATGCCAGAGTGCGAAGTGCACCTGGCCCAACTAGTGGTCTATCTCGCTACTTCCAAGAAAAGTAATGCTCTTTATGTGGGGTATAATAAAGCTAAAGAGGATGTACGAAATTTCCCCAATGAGCCAGTGCCACTTCATCTCCGCAATGCACCGACCAAGCTCATGAAAGAAATAGGTTATGGCAAAGGGTATAAGTACACCCCAGATTATGAGGATAAAAAGGAAGCAGAACAGGAGTATTTTCCAGAAAAACTTAAAGGAAGAAAGTATGTGGATATTTAATAAGTAATCTAACTGCTAAATAAAATATTATGGGATTTGAACAACCAGGAGGTTTTGTAGCACAGGTACCGCTTCATGAGATGCGCAAGCAAATAGAAAGCGAGGGAGATAATGAGTATGGACTTAATAAAGCACAAGAAGCTCAGCTTTTGCGGATACTAGATGTTGTTGCGGGGATTTCAGAAATGCAGTGGCTTAAGAATCGTTTAGAAGATGTTAAAGAGTTCCCAGAGGATTTTCCAGAGTATGATGGCGAGAGAGCGGAGAGGTTACTTGCCCATCTTAGAGATTTCGATGCTCATAGTGCTGAATTTCGTGAATCATCAGAAACTATAGCTAAGATGCTTAAGAGTAATCTTTAATCTATGTATAAGCTACTGCCTCTCGCACTCTTGATGATATGGGTTATTTTTCCAGGCAGCGTCTTAGCACAGACTTCTGGGGCGGACGAGGCCATTACTTCTTTTGATACCCAAATTCAGGTACAAACTGATGGCAGTGTCTTGGTGACAGAGACTATCCAATATACAACAGGTGGAATAGAGAAACATGGTA
>CAZYOT010000015.1:245-10442 GCA_964649305.1 uncultured Bdellovibrionales bacterium | reverse complement strand
CCGCAGCGCCACCCAGACCAGCGCTTCCGTCATCGGCACACTCGAGCGCCATGGTATCTATCGTGACATCAATACGAACTCATCTCAGGGAAAGGTAATGGATATCCAAGACATAGAGGTTTTGGATGAGAAAGGAAAAGGTTATCAGTTTGAAAAGAGTAATCAGTCAACTGGTATACGACTCAAAATTGGTAATCCAAATGCAACGTTTTCAGGTGCAAAAACATATGTGATCAAATATCGAGCTACGCATGCGGTTGGATATTTCGATGAGTTTGATGAAATCTATTGGAATACTACTGGTAATAATTGGCCATTCCCTATTCTCTCTGCTACAGCAGAGGTAACACTTCCTAATGGTTTTACGGCTAAGCAAAAGAGTTGTTATGAAGGAGTCATAGGTAGTCAGGAGCTTTGCGACATGACAGTAAGTGTATTTACATCCAATAAAATTCTTAGTCCGGGTGAAGGGATGACAGTAGCAGTGGGATTTGCCAAAGGAATAGTGATTGAAGAATTCACATTTTGGGAAAGACTGCTCCAAATTTTACAAGCGATTAGTCTTTTGATAGGGGTCGGAGTTTTTGGATGGTCTAGTATAAGCGCGTATCGTTATTGGTATCGTGATGGACGCGATCCGAAAGAGCGTGGAGTGACGGTACCTGAATATGATTCTCCTGCCCATCTCACTCCATTGGAAGCCTCGGGACTGCTCTCGGAAGCTCGAGTAAGTCAGAGCGCGTATATAGCACAGATTGTAAGTCTGGCTACACGGGGGTATATTCGTATTCATCAGGACCAAGAAAAACATGTTTTTGGTCTGATAACTACCAATGACTACCAACTTGAATGTCTATCCAAAAATGATAACTTGAAGGTATTTGATGAACTTCTATTGACGGAGCTTTTTGGTGGACAGCAAACGGTACAGCTTTCAAGTCTAAAGAATAAGTTTTATAAAAAAATTCCTGATATCTCTCAGGCAGTACTGCAGTCACTCATAGATGAAGGATATTACAAAAAAATACGCAAATTTCAGTTGGCGATTGATTGGCAAAAAGATATGCCCCTGGTTGTAGCCTTGGTAGTTTTTATTGTTGGTATAATCTATACTAATTTACCAATGATGATAGGTGGTGGTGGAGGTCTTTTTGTTCAAGCCTTTTTTAGATATTTTAGTCCGCAGAAAACAGAGCTAGGAGTACGTACCAAAGAGCAACTTGATGGACTGAAATTGTATATAGAAAAAGCAGAGAAAGCTCGGATAGAATTTCATGATGCACCCGAGAAAACTCCAGAGCTTTTCAGTGCTCTTTTGCCTTTTGCTATGGTACTAGGATTGACTAAGATATGGCTTAAAGAGTTTGAGGATTTGAACTACGCCAATCCAGAATGGTATGTAGCCACGGGGTCTAATCACGCTCTTTTGGGGAGCAACTTTTTCCAGGATTTTGATAATTTCTCTCATGCTATGACAGCCTCGACGGCTGCACCAGGGAGCTCTGGTAGCGGATCCTCTGGCGGTGGCGGAGGCGGTGGAGGTGGCGGAAGTTGGTAGTTTGCTATACAAAGAATGTATTTTTAATCTAATGACTATGAAAAAAGCAGGAACGAAAGCGCCCAGTTTTAAGGCACCAGATCAAGAGGGTGTAGTACGGAGTCTCAAGGACTACGCAGGCAAGTGGGTGATACTCTATTTCTATCCAAAGGATGACACTCCAGGCTGCACCAAAGAGGCCTGCAGTTTTCGTGATGGTTTTTCCAAGTTTAAGCGGGCTGGGATAGAAGTGATCGGCGTGAGTGTAGACAGCGTAAAGAAGCACGCTAAGTTTGTAGAAAAATATAGTCTTCCTTTTACACTCCTCTCAGATGAAGACAAGAAAATTGTCGAAGCCTATGGTGTATGGGGAGAAAAGAAATTTATGGGTCGTACCTATATGGGTACCAATCGTGTAAGCTACCTCATTAATCCTGAAGGAAAAATCGCCAAAGTCTACGATAAGGTCAAACCAGATGAGCATGCCGATGAGGTGCTAGTAGATGTGAAGACTCTTACAAAATAGAGGGTCATTCATAATAGAATATTTACCAAAAAAGGCTTTTAATAGGCCTTTTTTATTATTTCTGGCGGTGGATAAGTTAAAGATGTTGTGTTTTGGCTGTCTGTGGAGTAAAATGGTGAATAGGTTAACCAAAGTGGATGAAAGTGGGGAATTTCTTCACCCAGTGAAATACTTCGAAAGAAGTAATGACCTCTAGTCATATTTCACGGGGTAAATTCCCGCCAAACATATGTTCATCGGCGAATACTCACATACGATTGATCCCAAGAAGCGCTTAGCGCTTCCTTCAAAGTTTCGTACGGAACTGGGAAAGAAAATTATTGTGACTCGTGGATTGGATAACTGTTTGTTTGTCTATCCAATTAAGGTCTGGGAAGAACTCGCTACCAAGCTTGGCACATTGCCTGTTGGTGAGGCGGGGACACGAAGCTTTATTCGTGTCATGCTCGCTGGCGCTACCGACTGTGATGTTGATAGTCAGGGACGCATTCTTCTTCCTGAGTACCTCAAGAAAGATGGTGATCTCAAAAAAGACGTCACTATCGTGGGATTGTTTAACCGTTTGGAAATTTGGGATAGTGTACGTTGGGATAAATATAAAAGTCAGGCTGAAAAAAATACAGGTAAGATTGCAGAAGAACTTGGAAAGCTTGGCATTTATTAAGTTGGTAGTTTTTTGACAATGAAAGAAACAAGAGAGATTTCGAAACACATACCAGTCCTCATGGAGGAGGTGCTTCATGGACTCAATCTTGATCAAGAGAAAAGTATCGTGGATGCCACCTTAGGAGGGGGAGGGCATACACGGGCTATTTGGAAACAGATTGCACCAACCGGGAAGCTTTTGTCTCTCGATCAGGATAGTGATGCCATAGAGCACTTTATCCTGGAGGTAAGTGAAGATGAAGAATTGCGCGAGGGATATGAGACTAAACAGCTACAAGTAGCGCATGCTAATTTCAGTACTTTACAGAAAGTAATGAATGAAGCCGGATGGTCGCTGGCTGATGGTATCATGGCAGACCTTGGATATTCTTCTGACCAAATAGAGAGTGATGCAAGAGGTCTGAGTTTCATCAAAGGCGGACCGCTAGATATGCGTCTCGATCAAAGTCAGGGTGTGCCAGTAAGTGATCTTCTGAAAACAGCGAGTGTTGAAAAGCTGACAGAGATTCTTCGTGAGTATGGTGAAGTGGATTATGCTGAGCAGATTGCGCAAGCAATTGTAGTCACAGAAAAGAAAGGGCATATAGATACTTCTGAGAAACTCGCGGAAATTGTAGTCAAAGCTACGCCAGCCTGGGTGCAGGCAAAGCAAAAGATTCATCCAGCGACACAGGTGTTTCAGGCACTCCGTATCTGGGTCAATGATGAGTATCGTTGTCTAGAAGAGTTTCTAGCTGCTACAGAGCATACACTCAAGCCGGGCGGAAGAGTGGCTATCATCTCTTTCCACTCGGGAGAGGATCGTATCATCAAGGATTTTTATAAAGTGAAGATTAAAGGTTGCGTGTGTCCTAAGGAATTTCCTATCTGTATTTGCGGAGTCAAGCCCTCATTTAAAGCCATCAACAAAAAAGTGATTGTACCAAGTAATGAAGAGCTTGAAGTGAATCCTCGGTCACGTAGCGCCAAGCTTCGAGTATACGAAAAACTGTAGAGTCTCAATTGTTTCTTTACCCCGTACGAATTTTTATGAAAGTATTCATGAAGAAAATTATATACAAGAGTAGTTATGGTAGTTAATAGAAAACAAAATAGGTAAAAATTGTTTGGGGTTTCGGGGTTCCCAGTTACACCAAAGAGGTGTAACGGGATAAACAAAAATAGAAAAAACAATAAAAATAAAAACATCCCAGTAACACGGAAAAAGTCAGTGTTACGGGACAAGAAAATATATGGCAGGAAGGGTGCCAAAACCAAAAAGTCGCGAAAGTGGCCCACGTGTGAGTGGGGCGCAAAAAAGCGGACTCAAAGGCTCGAGTCAAGCCCTAGTTATGGGTGTAATTTTGACTCTTTTCCTTTCGGCAGGCAGTTATCTGTACTCGGTCAATCGCAACGCTACTCAAGGGTATCATCTGCGTGCCCTCGAAAAAGAGATAGCCAAGCTTTCTGAGGAAAATACTGAGCTCAAAATTTCTGAAGCAGATATGCGATCCTTCTACCGTATCAATGAATCCAAGGATGAGCTGCAGATGGAAAAAGCAGAGACGCTAAAATATTTAGAATCCAAAGATACAGTGGCTTTCCGTTAAGTGTATAGGTAAGAAATGAGCTCTAGGTATGCGTAAATGTCGAACAGGTCCTAGTCAGGGGCCCAAAAGAACAAGTTCAATTGCATCCTACGATTCCCGTACGAGAGTGTTAGTCCTGCGCACCTTTTTTCTGGTTGGCGGAGGACTTATTTTTTTTCGTCTTTTTTTTCTACAGGTAGCTACTCATGACAAGTGGGTGGCTATGGCTAAAGACCTGCATGGTGCAGAAATAGAAATTAGTGCCGATCGCGGTGAAGTATTTATAGACGATGGAGGCCAACCGTACCCACTGGCTGTCAATCGAGAAATTCCGACGGTGTATATTGTACCCAAGGAGGTAACCGATCAAGATCGGGTAGCATCAGAGCTCACGCGTATTCTTCAGGTGGACCGGGATTTGCTGGTGTATAAGATGCGTAATCATGATGACCCTTTTGAAATTGTAAAGAAACGTATCACCGATGAAGAGCGGGCGAAAGTGGGGGAATTGAAGCTGGCGGGAGTGCGTTTTCTTCCAGAAAAATATCGCTATTATCCAGCGGGCGAGCTGGCTTCACACGTGATTGGTTTTGCTAGTCTTGAGGACAACGGCAAGGTAGGGGGCTATGGTATCGAAGCCTCACTCAATAAATTACTTCAGGGATCTTCTGGTAGCTTGGAACAAGAGAAAGATGCTGCTGGACGCTGGCTACCACTGACTGATCGTAAAGTGACGGATGCTGAGCACGGGGCCAATGTCTATTTGACACTAGATCGTAACATTCAGTTTGAGACAGAAAAAATTATGCATGATGCAGTCGAAAAATATGCATCAGATAGAGCGAGCGCTATAGTCATGGACCCCAAAACTGGAAGAATTCTCGCTATGGCTTCGTCGCCACAGTTTGATCCCAATAAGTACCGAGAAGTAGAGAATTATGCAGACTTTCTCAATACCACACTTTCCTTGGCCTATGAGCCAGGTTCTATTATGAAGCCTATCACTATGGCTATCGGACTCGAAGAAGGCAAAGTCACTCCAGACTCAGAATTTAGTGATCCAGGCTCTATCTCTATTGGAGGATTTACTATTCACAACGCGGAAGAGAAGACCTATGGCCAGAGCTCTATGTACAAGGTGCTTGAGCAGTCTATCAATACCGGAGTGATCTACGTGGAGCGTCAGGTGGGCAATGAAGCCTACCGGGATTATATGAAGCGATTTGGTTTTGGGGAAAAGACTGGCATAGAGCTACCAGCTGAGCTGCCGGGTGATATCAAGAGTCTTGAGAGAACCAATCAGGATATTCAGTTCTATACCGCTTCTTTTGGTCAGGGTATCACTACTACACCTATTCAGATGGTGCAGGCCTACGGTGCGATGGCCAATCATGGAGTCATGATGAAGCCTCAGATTATCAAGCGGATCGAGTACGCTGATGGCCATACTGAAGAACGTGAGCCCGAGAGAGTACGTCAGGTACTTGGAGAGAAAGCCAGTGAGGACATAGGTAAGATGCTTCGGACAGTTGTCACCAAAGGACATGGTAAGAGAGCAGATGTCCCCGGGTATCTCGTCGGTGGCAAGACTGGTACTGCTCAGGTGGCTAAGAGTGGCTCTAAGGGATATGAAGAGGGACTGACTATTGGTTCGTTTATTGGTTATGCGCCTATCCAGGACCCCCAATTCGTCGTACTAGTAAAGCTCGATAACCCAAAAAATGTCGAATGGGCAGAGTCCAGTGCCGCGCCAGCTTTTGGTGAAATAATGCATTTTCTCCTAGAATATGCCAAAATACCACCTACAGAAGAAATACCTTCTAAGAAATAAGAGAGAATATGAAATCACTTCACGTATCATTCTTGGAAAAAATACTGCGTTTCATGGCAAGAACGGTGCTTTGGAAATACAAACCTGAGGTGATAGGTATTACGGGTTCAGTCGGTAAAAGCTCTACCAAAGAAGCTATTGCCCTTGTACTCTCCTCCCAGTATCGTGTTCGCAAGAACGAAGGCAACTACAACAACGAAATTGGTCTACCCTTGACCATTCTAGGCTGTAAGACAGGGGGGCGTTCTCTCTGGGCTTGGCTTAAGATTATAGTGTATTGGGTGAGACTTATCATTTTCCCTTATAAATACCCAGAGATACTGGTTTTGGAGATGGGTATTGATCAGAAGGGCGATATGGATTATCTCCTCACTTTTGTACCAGCCAGCATCGGAGTAGCAACCCATGTATCAGGCAGTCACCTCTCACAGTTTGGGAGTATTGCCAATGTAGCTCGTGAGAAGCGTAAGCTTATCAAGCACCTGCCGGCTACTGGTTTTGCTATTTTGAATGCGGATAATACAGAAACCCTCAAAATGAAAGAGGTGACCAAGGCAGAGGTGATTACCTATGGATTCTCAAGTGAAGCAGATATTCGCGTTGATAATCTGCTCTTTCATGGGGATGTAGGTCACGTGGATGGGTATAGCTTTAAGTTGAACTACAAGGGTAAGTCCGTGCCAGTACGGTTACCATTTATCCTGGCTAAGCACTTGATCCCATCTGCTCTAGCGGCAGTAGGAGTGGGTGTGGCTATGAAAATGAATCTCGTAGAAATTGCTCAGGCCTTGGAAGGGTTACAGTCTCTACCAGGTCGCATGAATATGTTTCCCGGTATTCAGGGTACTCAGATCATTGATGATACCTACAATGCCTCGCCTACATCTACGCGAGCAGCTATCGAAACACTCTCCTATATGCAGGCGCCGCGCAAAGTGGCTATCTTGGGTGATATGCTTGAACTTGGTGAAAACAGCGATGAGGAACATGCTGGTCTAGCTACTGATATTAAGCAGGCCAATATCTCGAGAGTCTTACTGGTAGGGAAGCATATGCAGGCTCTGTATACCGCACTCATACAGATAGGCTATCAGGATAAACAAGTCAGTATCTACATGGATCCTTGGGGTGTGCTGGAAGCACTTTCAGAAACGCTTCGTCCCAGTGATCTCATTCTTGTCAAAGGATCTCAGGGTCTACGTATGGAGCTTATCGTGGAAGCTCTTTTGGCTCAGCCAGAGCAAGCTGAAACACTCCTCTGTCGTCAGAGTCCTACTTGGAAAAAAATACCATTTACACCACCAGCCGAGTGGGGTGTATAAATAGTATTTGAAAGGTATTGCCGGTAGTAGAGATTGTTTGGTATGATAGAGACGTAAGAGCCTCGCTCTTTTTATAAGGTGTAATTCTAAGAATAAGTCGTATGACTGAAAATGAAAAAGACAGAGAGTTTGTAGAATACGTAGTGAAGATGTTGGTAGACAAACCAGAAGCCGTAAAAGTAGAGCGCAAGATTGATGAGATGGGAGTGCTTATCACACTCGACGTAGATCCAGCAGATATGGGTATGGTGATTGGTCGTGAAGGTATGACCGCCAAGGCTCTTCGTACACTCCTTCGCGTAATTGGAGCCAGGAACAATGCTCGTGTAAACCTCAAGATCAAC
Source organism: uncultured Bdellovibrionales bacterium (assembly GCA_964649305.1). GTDB lineage: Bacteria > Patescibacteriota > Minisyncoccia > Moranbacterales > UBA1568 > UBA1568. Next base: position 2,648 of record CAZYOT010000015.1, on the reverse strand, counting down.
GAACCAGAAGGAAGTATGCGCCCTCCTCGTGAGCCAAGAGAACCTCGTGAAAATAGAGATTCTCAGGATACGGGAACAGTCAACGATATCCCTCCTCGTGAACCAGAGGCTCCGGCCGAAAAGCGTAGTCTTGATGATGTTATGAATGACATCCAAATCTAGTAGACAGGACTTGTGCTTTCGGCACATTTCTTCGTTGTAGCTTCCGGTACTCGACGCTGTATAAGACGATACAGCTTACTCCGTGCCTCAGCTACGCCTTGAACTGCACTCAAAAGCATAAGTCCTTTTATTAAAGCTTAAAACCGTCCCAATAAGGGGCGGTTTTACTATTGACAGAATGGAAAAAATATGCTAATATGGATAGTCAATCAGGGGATTGGCAAGTTTAACAATCAGGAGTCAGAGATTATGTCAGAAGTTCTCGTAGCGTGTCGTGTTGCCGCTGAAGCCAATGCCTTCGTGGGCCCATGCCCGGAAGATAAGCGCCAGTGGCAAGTCATTGCTGATGGCGAGTCAATCGACGTGGGTAATGTGCTCATCGTCAATCCGAATATCGGCGTTGCCATCGCGCTCGGCATGCGGCCGGAAGGCTACCAGGGTCCTGTCATTCGCGAAGCGAAAGGCGGCGGCGAGGTCAGTCTCCCGTACTTCCGTCATCCCGATACCGGCGTGCTCTGGGTGGGACTTCTCATGGAGTCGCGTCCCAATATGGGCGGTGCTGCACTCTGTGCTGTTGGCGGCCTCAACGCCGCGGGCTTGACCCGCGACGAGACCATGGTCAAGGAGGGTCAGGAAGAGGGCGGCTTTACGGCTGAACCTGAAATTCTGCCCGGCGAACTGATCAATGCCAATCGCCTCCTCGTTCTCGCGGATTACCGCAAGGACGAAGGTATTCGGGTCGGCGGTCTTGAGGTGCCTTTCTCGGCGGTGACGTTCGAGGATGGTATCACTACCGAGGCTCACTTTGCCGAAGGCACCACTTTCGGCAAGAAGCCTGGCGCAGTCATCTTCAAGCCGTGGCAGGTTGCTATCGGCGAGACGGCTGACGGGATCGCTCTGGCCGCGATCGCGCGTTTGCTCAGTCATCTCGGCTGACATTCGTCCTGAAACTAGAATTGGGGCGGGGAGACCATCGTGTCACCCCGCCTCAAACAATTTTGTACCAGCTTTGAGAATATTTTGTAAGTATTTTCTAAGCTGTGGCGAAATACATATCGTATTGTCGTTGTACAGCAAAAGGAGAAAACGTCATGTCGACGAAGACCTTTGATGGCCAAACGGCCAAGTTCATTACCAGCTTGCTCGAAAGCATCCCGCGGGATATTTCGGACCAAAAAATGCAGGCCTGGATCTAAAACCCTCGCGCCTTACGCGAGCGTCTGAAGAAGATGTTCAACGGACCTATGTATGACAAGAAGCATACGCTTTTGGTGGATGCTGTTGTTCCGGCCTTTGCCAGTAAAGAGGCATTGAAGGACAGGCTTGCCGAGCTCTTTACAGAGGGCAGCATACGTTATCCGGAGCGCCTCATCCAGCATATGCTGGATTTGGAAGCCGAGCTTCCTTTGGCAGGACGGCGCTGGAAGCTGGGGGCTATTCGTACCAAGGATCAGTGGTCGCGGACCAGACAAACTGCAGTAATCCAAGAGTTTGGACCAGTTCAAGCTCTGGTGGCAGCGGTCATACTGGCGGAAAACAGCGTGCTTACCGCTGGTATGGGAACGCCTATGCGCTTCCATGATGAAGGCAAGGGAAGTATTTTTCACTTCGATATGAAAGAGATTCAGCGTGGCTACTCAGTCCGTTTGGCGATTACCATCGACAACGATGGCAGGCTGGGTCTTGAGGAATATACATGGGGCGGTAGCCTTATGGATTGTTGGAGTGTTGTGTCTGCCGATGATGACCAGTTTATCATCAAGTGCTGAAGCGGCACTGACCCCAACTACCGGGACGGGGGGATGCAACACATCCTCCCGTACCCACCAATATTTATATATACCCGCGAGGGTGTTTTTTTATTGACACTTCATGATTGGAGGAGTATAAACAAAGCACAATCAAAGCCAACTGGAGGAATTTTATTTATGGGCAATGGTTCAGTTCTTTGTGTCAGTGACGCCTTTTCGCGCCACTTCGGTCTCTATCAGCACCATGCTGATACTTGCCAAGTCAGTCCTGCTATTCTCGAAAGCATCAACTATATCGATGTTCCGGCGGATGTTTCGAATCGTGACGTCTTAAATGAGTCAGTAATCGGCGGCCTGGGAGGTGTCCGTCAGAAGGTACTTTCCTTTGAGCAGGTTGTGGGACTGATGACCTTTCAGACTCTCGGTCTCCATAATAGGCTCCGGGTCAATGTGATTGGACCTCGGAATCGCGGCTTTATGCTGGGTGCCG
>CAZYOT010000015.1:0-235 GCA_964649305.1 uncultured Bdellovibrionales bacterium | reverse complement strand
TATGAAGTTTGGATGGACATATGGCGGCCACGTGTTATCGATATGGAGCTCTGTCTCGACGGCAACACCCTCGATGAGGCTACTTGGCAGGCGGGATCGCGTGTTTTTTACAACACGGCGCCACGAATGGTCCAAGATGTGGACCCTGTCGAGCTTTCGATGAGCGTCGCTCATGAAATTTACCAAGGTATCCGCTCAGATCGAGTGGATTCCTTGGGCGAATTTCCTTTGCTAG
>CAZYOT010000014.1:10278-18324 GCA_964649305.1 uncultured Bdellovibrionales bacterium | reverse complement strand
GACTGAGCTATAACGGCTTTTATCCAACAGGTTCTTTTATACCATTTTTTTCTTTGAGAAGCAACTCCATAAGCAAATTCTTCATTTTTGTGTTGTTGTAATAGACTGTCATCACTCCGTACTGAGTCTTAATACGATAGTTTCCTATAGAACGTGCGGGCGTAATAATTGGCTTATAAAACTGCTCGGGATTCACTTTCATTTTTTTGACCCAAAAATCTAGAGCCTGACCAGATTCCATATCAGAAAACACTTGTAAGCCAAAACGTAAATCCTTTCTCTGAATACTAAAGAAGGTAGTTAAAAAAGAATAAACGTACAAATGAGCTCTGGATCAGTATTTCCCAGCCTCACTGATGATTTACTGGCTTTCGTTCCCTCTCCCCAATACAGTCCTATTCCTATCCCAAATAACTTCATTTCTTCAAGATTGGAAGGCAGTTTTAGTAAAAATGGATCTCCATGAGGATTACTTTTTATATATACCGCTTCCGAAATAGTCTTTCGACTCAGTCCATGTACATTCATCCAGTAACGGACTCTACCCTGAGAACATCCAAGTAACAAAGCAATCTCTTGCATCGACTTATTTTCTCTATTGTAGAGCTTATCTAAATCTTTTTTAGGTATCATAGGCTTTTATTTTTTAGCTTACTAATACCTTTATAGTATATAGCTAATCTTATCTAAAAGCTACAGCCTCCCTACCATCCCCACTAATTCTTCATGCACCAGCCCATTGGATGCAATGGCTCCCTGAAAAGGCTTTGTGTAGTCTGGGATATTTCCTGAAAGATCTGTGATTTTACCTCCAGCTTCCTCTACAATCACCTGTGAGGCCGCTATATCATACGGACTAAGCATTTCCTCTACGTATCCTTCAAAATGTCCGCTAGCCACCAAAACACACTTACATACCCCTCCGCTAAATGAAGCTGTGCGGATACCTCTCTCTATCAATTCACCAAAAAGTGTATTCTCTCCACAGAGCTTCTCTAAGTTGGCAGTTAGCGCCACTGTACCTTGTTCCAAAGATGTCTGAGAGACGTGCATACGCTTACCATTACAGTACGCACCCATTCCCTTAGCAGCTACATACAACCTATCGATAAACGGATTGTACGTCACCCCTACCATAGGCACTCCATCTATCACTAGACCAAGAGAAAACATAGCGGTCGGCACGCCCCAAGTGTAGGCTTTGGTACCATCGATAGGATCACAAAACCACTTCCGTCCCATACCATACTCGGTATTACTCTCTTCTTCCCCTATCACTCCATCTTCTGGAAAAGCTTCCTCTATTCGTTCAATCACGATTCTATTGATAGCGGTATCAGCAACAGTCACCGGGGTGCCATCTTTTTTCCACTCTGCTTCCTGATCAATATCAAAATACTGGCGCATAATAGCGCCAGCCTCATAGGCAATACTTTTCGCTACTTCGAGTTCTTTGTACCAAGGATTCTGATCGTGCATAGAGGGAAAGAGGGATTATAAATCCCTGCCGAAAATGGCAGGGATTGAGATTGAACAACCAAAAAAAATTAAAAGTGTGCGTTAGGATCAGTATTTACATATACCTGGGCTCCATTTTTGGCAAAATGATGCTGCGGCATCAAATCAAGTATTGGATCCTGATCACTGCAATCGTCTTCAAATCCTTCATCACCTGGATTATGCCAATTTATCTGAAAATACTCTATACCTGCTTCTTGAAGCTTGGTCTCCAATTCTTCCTGACTCTCTGAGTCGGCTACCAATTCTTTGACCTTAGCTGTCGTGCTTTCAAACTTAGCAAGTCCGCTATCCTTTTCTACTGGAGGATTTGAGGGCGTTTCAAAATTTGGCATATCTTTAGCGCTAGTTATTTAGGTAATTTTAGTATATCACGATTGGTGGACTGAGAAGGATTCGCCGAGAAGGTTCGAATACTCGGCTTACGGCCTGCGTTCTATAGGGCTTTCCGACCTCGGCAAGCCTTCGGCGAGACGGGCCGCCCTCTAGTCCCTTCGGGTCACCCCAAACTGGGAAACAAATGTTTCCCCGACCCCCGCCCGCATCGTTACGCGAAGCGTTTCGGGCAGGCCCTTCTTGTTCGAATCCTTCCTCTCGATCTACAAAATTAAAACCAGCCCCTAGAGGCTGGTTGTAATTTTTGTGGGCCGGGAAGGATTCGAACCTTCGAAGCCATAAGGCGACAGATTTACAGTCTGTTGTAATTGACCGCTCTACCACCGACCCAATAGTTTTTACAAACTGAGCCGAAAGTCGGACTTGAACCGACGACCCACCGCTTACAAGGCGGTTGCTCTACCACTGAGCTATTTCGGCGTAAAATACTCACTCCCCCACTAGGATAAAATATTACCTTTTATCTCTATATTCGTCAATCCATGTATTAATCTGCTCTAGGAGTCTTTTGTCTGAGTAGTTGAGCGTCAGAGTGCCGTATTTTGATTTTCTTTTATATGTGCCCTTTTTTCCAATATGCACATACGACTGGTAAAAATTCTTCTGAGGGATTCCTGTTAGCGAAGTCCAAAACAATCGCACTTCTTTTTCATCATGATCTGGATAAATATGAACCAATGCTTTCAATCTCTCTTCCCATACACCACAGATCTCTCTTAGAAATCTGAGGAATAGACTAATCATATCTGGATCACTATTGGCAAACTTTACCGTAGACCAACCTTTACACCCTTCACCCCAATACAACATCACTCCTGCTACACGCAACTTTTCTTCCTCAGGCGTAAATCTTTCTTTCACTTGAGCCACTTTTTTTCCGGCCTGTGTGATATTCCATTGCACAGTAGCATCGCTTCTTGAACGGCGCTTTACTCCATTTTTCTCTAAATAATACACTACCGCAGATGGTGAAATACCCAACTTACTAGCAATTTGAGCCATTGAAAAACTATCTCTCTGATAGAGTTGAACAATATCTTTTTGTATCTTCTGTGATAATGCCATACATACATTATACCACAGACTAACAGTTATAAATACACTTAGTCAACTAATTCCCCTTCTGACTAAGGAGCTTTTCTAAGCGACGAATCTTAATTTTCACCATTCTCTGGACCGGGCTCAGCTTGAGCACCTGACGGTAGCATTCCTTGGCATCCTTGATATTACCAGAATCCATATAGAAGTCTCCAAGGGCCTCATAGGCTTCAAAGTCTTTTGGATTAGTGGCAATTCTGCCAATCAAATCTTCTTCTGGCGAACCAGCCTTGCCGTTCTTTCTACGGTTATCTGGCACTGCTACCTTGGCACTGACCATAGGACGCTCCACTATCTCAGTTACTGCTGGAGCTACCTTGGCAGCTACTATTCTCACTTTTTCCACTGGAACTTCCTCTCCATCACGCTTATGACGGCGCATAAAAGGGATAGTGAAAGAATTTTTTTGCTGAATATCTTCTAGCGCAGGATCTACTATCTTTTCTTCATGAGGCTCAGGCATAACTGTTTCAAAGAATTCAATCTTATCTTCAACCTCTTCTTCAACACGTTCATCTTCTACCCACTGCTTTTCCTCTGCCACCTTTTTACGACTGGCTCGAATGGTCTGAAGCCAATTGTGTAGACTATTGTGCATCTTGAGAGAATGATTTTTGGATCGCTGAGCCAATTTTTCTAACAAGCGAAGACTCCACTCACGTAAGCCTAAGAAGTGTGTGGTCTTATGACCCTCCTGCTCATGAACACGTTCCTGGACCAAAGGGTCAGTCGCCTTGCGAGACAGATACCACAAGAGCGCAATGATGGCGAGGACGATAATGATAGGCGGGACAATGAGGTAAAGCATGGAGTTTAGGATCGACGGTACTTAATAATTCTATTCTACACTAGAGTTTCTCTTTGGATAAATCCTTTACATTTCATAGCGGATAAAAGCACCTACCTGGATATTTTCCCCAATTTTGTGAATCTTTTCAGTAATCACATCTCCTACTGTTTTACTGGGGTCTTTGACAAAAGCTTGGCCCATAAGTGACTGCTCTTTACGGAACTTTTCTTCCTTACCGAGGAGAATTTGTTCAATCATGTTTTCAGCCTTACCTTCTTTGATAAGCTCTTCTTTCCAGATAGCTTTTTCTTTTTCTACTTCTTCTTGGGGCATATCTTCTGCACGGATATAGCGAGGAGCAAGGGCACTCACATGCATCGCAATGTCACGTCCGAGTTCTAGGAACTCTTCATTGCGACCCACGAAATCAGTTTCGCAGTAAAGCTTAATCATAGCTCCTATTTTGTTGGAGTGGACATAGGAAACCACAATACCCTCATGAGTGTCACGATCGCTCTTCTTGGCAGCCTTATCCTGACCACGCTTATGAAGAATCTCCAAAGCTTTATCTCTGTCGCCCTTAGCTTCATCGATAGCTTTTTTGACATCTACAATACCCGCACCTGTTTGCTCACGGAGAGACTTAATCAATTCCATTTGACTCATATGTTTTGATTTTTTGACGATTTAATTTACGCAGTTTTGCCTTCTTTGGCATCCTGACGAGCCTTCTTGGCCGCCAAAGCAGCTTTACCAAGGGTTCCGAAGATATAGCGAAGTGATGACACAGCATCATCGTTACCAGGAATTGGGTAGTCGATTTCACTTGGGTCAGTGTTGGTATCGACAATACCAATAAGTGGAATATTCATACGACGAGCTTCATGAATCACGAGATCAGCTTCCTTGACGTCAGCAATCACGATGACACCTGGCATCTCAGTCATATCCTGGATACCACCCACCTTCTTGATCAAGCGCTCAATTTCTTCGTTCTTCTTGGCTTGCTCAAACTTGGTGTACTTCTTGAATTCACCAGCGGCCTGCATCTCAAGCATTTCTTTCAAATACTTAGCGCGACCACGGATCTGCCCCCAGTTAGTAAGTGTACCTCCGAGCCAACGATCAATCACAAATGACTCTTCGAGAGTCTTAGCGATAGAAGTAATTGTATCGTGAGTCTGTTTCTTCATACCCACGAAAAGCACTGGCTTACCAGCCTTTACGACTCCGCTCAAGATATTGCAAGCCTCAGCAAGCTTAGCGTCTGTCTGGGCAAGATCAAGGATATTGATATTCTTACGAGTCGTAAAGATATACTCATCCATCTTTGGATGACGGCGTGACTTCAGGTGACCAAAGTGCACACCCGCCTTGAGGAGACCTTCAAGAGTCAACTCATGCCCGGCAAAATCAAATGAGCCAAAATAATGGCCCTTGTCTGTAGCTGTGGTTAAAGGAGAAGCTACAGCTCCTTTCGGTTCTTCATTCATATGAATTTCCTTAATGTGAGTTAGACCACCACCTATTTTTTGGATTGATGACTCCAAATACCAGAAGCCTGGTATCAGGAAGGAGTCGGCCACAAAAAATATGTCTGATTTCAAAGCTTTTACCTCCTATGAAAAGGCGTTTACGGTAAAAGCGAAATACAGGACCTAGTATAGCAGAATCAGGGCTCTTGTCAATTTATAAAGTCTGTGTTACACTCCTACTTACATTTCTCAAACTCTATGAAACAAGGAATTCACCCAACATATCACAAAGAAGCGACTGTTACCTGTGTTTGTGGCGCCGTACTGACTACTGGCTCTACCATCGAAAAGATGAACACAGAAATCTGTTCTAGTTGTCACCCTTTTTACACTGGTAAGAAGAAGTTTATTGATGCTGGTGGCCGTGTAGACCGCTTCAAGCGCCTCACTGCCAAGGCAACTGATACTCAGAAGCAGCTGGCTGACAGCAAGAAGAAAAAGACCGAAAAAGCCGCTCCTACCAAGAAAACCACCAAAGAAGCCTAGCTACTACGCTCTGGTGTTTTTTGGTACCTAGTGCTCTCATGCTCGTCTTTTGGCCAAGAAATACCTCTACCGACCTACCCTGGTCGGTTTTTCTTTCAGTTTTTCTGTGTTTTTCTAGTATAATAACCCTATGTACGATTTTCTCGTTGATATCGAAAAGGAGTTTGCTTCAGTCACTGAGGCTCTCAATGACCCAAGTCTTGGTTCCGATCCCAAGAAGTTGGCTGATTTAGGACGCAAAAAAACCGAACTTGATACCATCATGGTACCAGTCAACCGTTTTCGCTACCTCGAGAAAAGCATGGCTCAAAATGCTGAAATCTTAAATGATCCTGAGGCCGACGAAGAACTCAAAGGTCTAGCCATCGAAGAAAACCTTTCCCATGCTGCTGAAAAGGAAAACCTAGAAGCAGAACTCAAAAAACTCCTCCTCCCCAAAGATCCTTATGACAGCAAGGATATTATCGTAGAACTCCGAGCCGGAGCCGGAGGAGACGAATCAAGTCTTTTTGCGGCTGAACTCTACCGTATGTACACCCACTATGCCGAGACCATGGGCTGGCGTGTCGAGCTCCTCAACTCAAGCCTCACTGCTGTAGGCGGTTTCAAGGAAGCTACTTTTGAAATAAACCGTGGTAATGCTCTTGTCTCTGTCTATCAGCAAATGAAATATGAGTCTGGTGTCCACCGCGTCCAACGCGTACCAGAAACCGAAAAGGCTGGTCGTATCCATACCTCTACTGCCACTGTAGCTGTCCTGCCACAGATAGAAGAAGTCGAAGTCACCATCAATCCTAGCGATCTTCGTATCGATACTTTTTGTTCTTCTGGTCCTGGTGGTCAGTCCGTCAACACTACCTATAGTGCTGTGCGTATCACTCACCTTCCTTCAGGTTTGGTAGTCAGTTGTCAGGATGAAAAATCTCAAATCAAAAACCGTGAACGTGCCATGAAAGTACTTCGTTCTCGTCTGTTCCAACAAGAAATCGACCGACAGAATAAAGAAGTGGGCGATGCTCGTCGCAGTCAGATAGGTACTGGTGACCGTAGTGAAAAGATTCGTACCTACAACTACCCTCAGGATCGTGTCACTGATCACCGTATCAAGGAGTCCTGGAGCAATCTCGAAGAAATTCTCGGGGGTAAGTTTGGCCATATCTTGGCAGCCCTCGAAGATGAAGACATCCGTCGTAAACTCGACCAGCAAGCCAATGGCCGCGAATAACCCTATGACCGTAGGAGAACTCCAAAAAACATACACTCATCCTCAAGTAGCTACTTCCCCTATTGCCCTTGAGGATTTTTTTGTGTTGCTGGCGCACGTAACAGGTCAGACTAAGACATTTCTCCTCGCACATCCTGAATACACCCTAAGTAGCGAAGAGGAAACAAGACTCAAAGCCCTTATTGAGCGAAGACTCTCTCACGAACCAGTAGCCTACCTCACCGGGCACAAAGAATTCTATGGCAGAGACTTCCTAGTTACTCCCGCTACACTTATTCCGCGACCAGAAACAGAAGTCCTTATCGAAAAAATTGTAGCATATCTGCAAAACATCTCATCCCCTACTACCGTGCTTGATATTGGCACTGGTAGTGGTGCTATCATCCTGACTTTGGCAGAAGAACTGGATGATACAAATTTTCAGTTTATAGGAACAGACATTTCTCTTGATGCACTCGAGATTGCCAAAAAAAATCAAAAACTTCTCCAGAACACATCAGTGACTTTCCAACAGAGTGATTTACTCACAAATGTTACGTTGCCAAAAAAACATCTTTGTATAGTTGCCAATCTTCCGTACGTCCCGACAAAAATGTATCAAGAGGCAGAGCCAGATGTAAGAAACTTTGAACCAATGCTAGCGCTCGTGAGTGGCGATGATGGACTTGATCACTATCGTAGACTAATCACAGAAATACGCGAGCGCAATCTCACAAACTTTTCTCTCTTCCTTGAAATTGATCCCAGCCAAACCACTGAACTCACCAAGCTTCTCTCTATCTTCGATACCATGTCTATCACGATTATCAAAGACCTTACTGACAGAGAACGTTTTATCAAACTTTCTTACTAAAAACCCCTTCTAGACAAACAAAAAATCCCCATATTTGGGGATTTTTTGTTGATTAACCATAAGTGGTTAGCCAGAAACTATTTGCGCTTCTTAGCTACCTTCTTAGCGGCCTTTTTTACAGTCTTCTTTACTGCTTTTTTAGCTA
>CAZYOT010000014.1:0-10178 GCA_964649305.1 uncultured Bdellovibrionales bacterium | reverse complement strand
CCTTCTTAGCGGCCTTTTTTACAGTCTTCTTTACTGCTTTTTTAGCTACCTTCTTTACTGCCTTCTTAGCTACCTTCTTGGTTGCTTTCTTGGCGGTCTTCTTTTTTGCTGCCATAGTGCTCACCTCCTTCCAGTAACTCGTTTTTGATTTCATAAGTTTATGAAAAAAAATTCAAGTGAATTTTAGTTTTACACTACAAATGATTTTTTATTTGTATGTGACGGAGAAAATTTTCTCTGTACATTTATTATACATTGTTTTTTGTAAATGCATAGTGAAAAAACAAAAAGTGTCAACCCTTTGTAAAGTAAAATGTAAAAATTTAAATTAAAAAATAAAAACTATAAACTATTAAATTAAGAAATAAGAATTATGGAATCTAAAAAATGGCTTTCTTCAAAAAGTTTTTCGCGTGCTTTTGTGAACGAGCATGGTGTCTTTGTGCAAACAAAGACGAGTGAACAAAAAAACAATGAGTGACGCGCCGGGTCACGAATGGTAGAAAAACTTTATTGAAGAATAGTAAAAAAATATTCAATTAAAAAACAAAAAAGGCGCCGTCTCGGTATTACCGACGTGCGCCCTTCTCTTCTTGTTCCTCCTCTGCAAAATCGTACTAATGAATCATGCCGGCATGCTTCAAAAGTGGCGTAGCAATAAATGCAGCGATCAAAACAGGAAGAATAAACCACTTCCAGCAAATGACGGCGAACTCTTCAAAAATAGAGATTTCGTCATTTTGCTATTTTTCTTGGTCTTCCATGTGAGTATTCCTTTTTTAAGGTCCAGATATCACTGTGTCTTAGATAAGCATTGTATCTTCAACCTTGCATTATACTCTATTTTTGACTAAAAGTCAATACTTAGCCTCTACTACGCCACAAAAGGCTTTTTTTGTCACAATTGCGCAAATAAGGGAAAAAACGTACCATTGTATATAGAAGGGGTCGATGGGCAGACTACTCGTAGTCTCTCTATCGCTTCAACGCAAGCGGCACTTTCAAAATTTAATATCCTGTATCTGTTTCGACAGATTAAAACTAGAAGGAGAGGTGTATTTACATGGAAGATCATAACCACGAAGAAACTTCTCAGGCCGGAGCTTGGATTCAAGAAAACCTCCGCATCATCGTCAGCGTATTTATCGTTGCCGCTATCGCCTTGGGTATCTATTCATACTCACAGCGTTCAGAAATCGCCAGCGAAAACGAAGATATTGCTCAACTGCTTGATACAAAGGGTGAAAAGCCTGCAACAGATGACCAGGCAATGACTGGAGACACCAAAGACACTACTATGACTGCTCCAAAAGCAGAAAACAAAGTAGCTGTACCACAGGAACTCAGCCAAGAAACCGAGACCGCTTTTGTCGAGAAGGCAGCTAAGGGTGAGGGTTCAACTCATCTCGCTCGTCGAGCACTTGCTCACTACCTCGAGAAAAATCCTGATTCAAGTATTTCAGGAGAGCACAAGGTATACATCGAAGACTACCTCCGAAAGCACGCTACTACCAAGGGTTGGGTAAACCCTGGTCAGTCAATCGAGTTTTCTAAGGATGCTATTCGCGAAGCGATTGAGAGTTCAAAAAACCTCAATCAGTACCAGCTCAATCACCTGAAGCAGTTCTCACACAAAGTGAGCGCTTACCGTTAAGTCTAAAAACTCCGTTCTTTCTACACAAAAACCCCGCAACGCGGGGTTTTTGTTTTGTCTTGATACTGTTTTACTGATCCATTTGGACCTCGTCCCCTACTTTCGTCTCACTATTGGGATTGGTTTCTATCACCAGCTCTGCATCTACATTTGGCTTCATAACATCCATTCTTTGTTCACTCACGTTACTCTCCTTATGTACCACTTTGCCATCATGGACCCAAAGAATATCCAGTGGAAATCGCATATCCTTCATCCAAAACCCGTACTGTCCCGGCGTATCAAACACAAAGGCCATGGCACACTCTGTACACAGACTATCTCTCCCTGAAAGACCCCTGGCTCGAGCTTCACTTGTTCTTGCTAGCTGGGTCATGTAGCCTACGTCACCAATCTTGAGGTACACTTCCCCTTCTCGCAATGGATGAAGTGGCTTTGGCCAAAAGAAAAACACACTCACAAGTGCCAGTATTCCCAAGATAACGAGGGCTTGATGTTTTGGATTTACTTTTTGCTTTTCCATGCCACAAAAAAGAGAACACTTACTATCACTACTCCTATAAGCACTAGAGCGATAAATTTACTCATCAGTGTAGTGGAGAGAGCTAAGAAAGAAATGAGAGCTGTCACGCCATAGAAAAACCAAGAGATTCTCCGCTCTGACCAGCCGAGGTCTCTCAACCGATAATGAAGATGACTCTGATCAGCCTGAAAAATAGAGCGCTTATGCCTCAGTCTATCTACTATCACCCAGAGAGCATCCGCAATCGGGAGCGAAAGCACCATGAGAGCGGTGGCAATCTTGGTGCCTGAAATAATGGCGAGTAGCGCAATCAAGAAACCAAGAAAGAGAGACCCCGTAGTCCCGAGAAGTATCCGCGCCGGATAGAAGTTGAGAAGAAGAAAAGCCAGGACTGCACCCGCACCAGCCAGGGCCAGGATAGCTACTGGCGGCTGATTGACTTCTGGCCGAAGAGCGATAAGCATAATGGTGATGAGCCCAAGAAAACTCACTCCCCCTGCCAAGCCATCAAGCCCATCAAGCCAATTCATGGCATTCATCACCACGAGAAACCATATGAGTGTCAGGAAAACACTCGGCAAAAACCAGTACTGCTCCGTGAAAAAGATAGTGCCATCAAAAGGAATATTGAGAGAGAGGATACGAATGCCAAAAATGATCATAAGGAGTGAGAGCACGACTTGAAAAGATAATTGCACTCGCCAATCCTGTGAGTAGAGATCGTCCCAAAGCCCGAAGAAAAGAATCATTATGGCCCCACAAATAAGACCAATGATAGCCTTAGTGAGGACAAGATTTGGGTCAAGAAGGACGGTAAAGATAAAAGCGGCGATAATAGCCACTCCTCCTAAGCGAGAAAGATGCTCTTTGTTTTCATGCCGCTTCCCTTTGCGCCACACCTGCTTATGAAAAAGAGGGACCAGTAAAAGAAGAAGGATGACACCCAGAGAAAGGGCGAGAGCCAGAATAAAGGGATTTCCGTAAAGAGACATCGGCTAGTAGTTAATATAGGCAATACTGGCACTAACCAGGGCTACTCCAAACAACACAAAATTGGTAGCTAAGAGAAGAATATAGGCAGCAAAGCGATCCTTTCTCTGATAAAAAGAGTAAGCCAAAAAAATATGTCCCAGCAAGAGAAAGGTAGCTACTCCCTGGAGAATATAGGCCTGCCACCACGTACCGATAAGATCCACCCCAAAATACACGTTGTAGTGCAAAATGAGCGGAGTCTCGCGTGGACGAATGAAGTAAAAAAGGATCCCCCAACCAGTCAGCAGCAAAAGTCCGCTGCCAATGAGAAAGTTTTTGATAAACGCATTTTCAAGAAAGCTCGCTCCTCCATCTTCTCTATATTCATTTGATCGTGAAGCGTGTTCCATGTTGCTTATTCAAGAGCTTTAATAACTTTTTCTTCTGGGGTGTCCAAGACTTCTGCAGAACGTGCCTGGTCCAAATAGTCTCCTACTCTGTGGAGATACTTCTCAGCATCTTCGTATTTCTTGCGAGCGTTGCCTATGTGACCACCCAAAACCTCAAACTCACGAGAGAACTTATCTTGTTCTCGAGCTAAGCGCTCAAGCTGATTCATAATTTCTTTGGCTCGCTTCTCTATTTGCATACCTTGCAATCCAAAGAGGATGGTACGCATATAGGCATAGAAAGAATTCGGGGAAACTGGTATCACTCGATGATCGGTGAAATAACTCATCAGTCCCTGTTCATCTTCATCCTTGATAATGGTCTCGTAGTACACATTCTCTGCGGGGATATACATAAGAGCAAAACCCAGCGTCCCTTCGTCAGGCAAAATATACTTATTGGATATAGCGTCTATATGTTTCTTAACATCCGTATAGAACTGCTTGCGGGCTGCTTTTTTGTCCTCTGCACTCGTTGCTGTTACTACACGCTTGAAATTCTCCAGTGGAAACTTGGAATCGATACTAATAATCCCTCCCTGAAGAAAAATAACCGCATCTACCGCCTCTCCACTCTTGAAAGCGTACTGCAGAGCAAAATGTTGCTTCGGGAGCATCTGCTGGAGTAAATCTTTGAGGAGTAGTTCACCAAAGCCACCGCGAATCTTTGGCGCTTTGAGAATTTCTTGGAGCGAAGCGACTTCTTTGCCCACTTCAAGAATCTTCTCGCTGGAGTGACGCATAGCTTCAAGACTGCGCTGGACATCAGCATAGGATCTGGCTGCTCCATCGAGGCGTTGATCGAGACGGTTACTATTATCATGTAGGCGTTTATCGAGCGTGGCCTGAAATGATGACAACTGCTGGTTCATACTGACCGAAAGGAAACCCATACGCTCTTCAAAACTCTGAGTTAACCGAGTGAGTTTATCTTCAAACAGTGCTTCTTCTTTATTATCTGTCTTTTGCTTTTGGCCCAGAAAGAAAAATAGCCCAAAAAAAAGGCTCGCTATACCAATACCTCCCACCATGTACAGAATAGCTTCCATGAATATTCTTTTCTTTTACTTTTTTAGACCGGCGATAAAGCGCTTGAGTTCAGGAATTTTATTGACGACTTCTTCATAAGGACCCTCAAGGAACTCCTTAAAGAAACGGTCAAGCATATTGAGGCGATAGTGCAGATCCTCAGCGTTCATGAGAAAGTATCGAATCTCCTTACCCACTTCAGCTTCTAGATGAGCGATAGCATGACGAAGCTTGGTTGGATTTTCGTTATTGACCACCAATATCATATCCACCTTACTTTTCGGATAATTGATAAACAGTCCACTAATGAGAATAAGCTTCACTTCACCCACCGTTTTCAGCTTACGGAAAATCTGTGACTGTGCTTCGACATTAAGCTTAGAGACAAGACTGTGGAGCTCTGGATTAAACGGGAATTCATGATTCAAGATATATACTTTCTTACCCTTACGTGTCTTCTCAAGCAAGAAACGCATTTTTACCAGCTTGAGTATTTCACGAGCAATATCTTTGCGAGATACGAGAGTCTTCTCGGCAATATCAGCAGAAGAAAATTCTGTATCTGGATTTAAAACAAAAAAACGAAGCGTACGAGCGCGTGCTTTCGATCCGAAAAGTGTATCAAATAGTGCGAGTGACATAGCAGAAATAATAGTATTTATCCTCAAAAACGCCTCCTTATAAGGAAGTATAGGCAAAAATCAGGAGACCGTCAAAAAAAAGAGCTTTGAGAATTTGCCTAAAATGGCCCATTTAAAGGTTTTCACTTAAATTTTATGGTATACTATCAATTAGAATATGAAAGAAAAAAAGACTCCTCTCAAAAAAACAGTAGCGGGTGAGCTCTCACGCTCATTTCATGAAATTTTGGTTGCTGACAAACGCGCGTACGAACCTTTTGTGAAGGTTTTTCAGGCTGTCGGTGAAAATGTCAGTAAACTTGACCTCGGCTGTCTCGTAGGTGTGTTTGAGGTGGATGAAAAATCAGAAGACGCTGCCTACATCGTCAATTTCCTGGCTTCTGTAGCCAAAAAAGAATACTTCAATAATCCCCGTCGTGGTCCTATCGAAAGCTTCGAAGCTGCTCTTCACAAGGTCAATGTTGCCCTGGCAGAGCTCGTGAAGCATGGCAATGTCTCTTGGCTTGGCAAACTTCATGGCGCATTGGCTGTTATCGAAAAAAATAATCTCCACTTTTCTGTCACCGGCGAAGGTGCTTTTTTGTTACTCCGCCAAGAGCAGTTCTCTGAAATTAGCGCTGGTCTGGCATCGAGTGAATCAGAAGTTCATCCCCTCAAAACCTTTGTCGAGGTCTCTAGCGGTAGACTGATGGAAGATGATACCCTACTCCTCACTACTCCAGAACTTCTTGCTCTTTTTCCACTTGATTACCTTACCAAGCAAGCAAGTCGCATGAAAAAAGACGGCTTCCGACAGTTTCTTCGTACCGCCCTCGTCAACGAGATAGATATGGCCGCTGTTATGGTCATTGAGTTTGGTGAGGCAACATCCGCTACACAGCCTGAGACACCCCGCAAAAATAGCGTCACCAAAAAAGAAGATGCTCCAGCAGTGGTCATCAATGCTTTTAGCGGTAATACCTACACCAAGAAACAAACTTCTCACGAAGAAAACACCTCTCCCAAATCTGAGGAACCGCTCGAAATTATACAACCCGAATACAGAGAAGAGTTTATCGATGAAAAAACAGGCCACATCTATGTCCAAGGTATGGATATAAGTGAAACACCTAATCCTCGCTTTGCTTTTCTTGAGCAATTTGGAGATATCAGCACATATATGGGAGATTTCTTCTCCCGTACTTTTCGACGCCAGAGCAAAAAGCTTGTACGTTTTGGCTCTTTTGTTTTTTGGGAAGGCAAACGTCAGACAGGCCATCTCAAACGCAAAGCCACCAAAGCTATTGCACAGATAACTCATGATCTCAAAGAAAAACAGGCCGAACGCAAGCGTCTCAAAGAAGAGCTCCGAGCCTCAAGTCAAATAATCCCTCCCGTCCAAGCACCCACTCCAAAAGAAGGGATAGAGCCATCCATTCCTTTATTCAAAAAGAAGACCAAACCTTCTCTTGATGCCGTCAATGCTCCCTCCCCTCTAGCGACTACACACGAAGAAGAGCTCCCCGCTCTCGATGAATACACAGAAGAAGCGCCCGCCGCTGATCCACTTCCCTCTACATTGCGTTTTCGTAGTCTTTACCAAGAAGAATCCAGACTTGCGAGCAAATCTCCTACTCCACAAAAACAGAAACTGTCTCTTCCAAAACCTACTTTTCCCACAACAAAACTCTTTACTTTTTTTGGAGAGCGTCTCCAAAAAATTAAAGCTACTACAAAGTCTCTGTATCTCCGCTTCATAGAGAGTCTTTTCCCTATTCTCAAGAAGAATAAACTGGTCGTCTCAGCGCTTAGTATCATTCTTGCAATCAGCGTGGGTGTCTTCTATATTTTCTTTGCCTCCAGTACTACTACAGACAAAACACCTTCCCCAACACCAGAGACTACGGAAGTTTCCCCTACATCCGCACCTGTAGCCAAAACAGAAAACAGTAACCAGCTCTCCCCAGAAAAAACGTTCACCTTGAGTAAAAACTTGGTGGCGCTCAGCATCCTTGATGGCATTGCCTATGGGGCCACACCTACTAGTGTTGTCACCCTCGAGACCAACGAAGAAATTACTGTACCCAGTATCAAGGGTGAAATTCGCTATATCGCTCCCATGGATGACTTGAGCCTCCTCTTCATCCTCACTAGCCAAAATGAACTTATGGCCTGGAGTCCATCAACAAAAAAGTTTACGCAAAATGAACTCACTCTTCCTCCTAATGCTCGTATCACAGCTATTGGCACCTATCTTACCTATCTCTACGTCCTGGACCGTGGTAACAATCAGCTCTACCGCTACCCACGTACTGAAGCTGGCTTCACTACTTCTACCAACTGGATGAAAGAATCTTTTGAACTCACAGATACTGCTTTTCTGGCTATCAATGAGACTGTCGCTCTGGCTCCATCACGTGAGCACCTGCTGTCTTTTGTTCAAGGTAAGACCAACGGAGACTTTATCTTTCAGGATCCCAAGGCACCCATCGCTATTCAAGCCCTCACTACCGATAGCGACTTCCCATTTATCTACGCCCTAGGTGCCAATAATATGCTCTCAGTGTGGAATACCGACCGCAAGCTCACTCACACCTATACCTTAAAAGATGCTCCCAAGGATAGTCTCTACATGACATCAGACCCAGAGCACAAAATCATCCTCGTCGGCAACAAAGATGGCGGTATCGCTCGTTATAATAATGTCATAAGTGAGTAATTCCTCATCTCACGAAAAAAGAAAAACGCTTCATAACGAAGCGTTTTTTTGACTATTTTACTTGTATTAGCCCTTCATTTTCAAGCGGTCGAGGATTTCCTGATTGACCAAGTTGGTATCACGGCCATAGCGAAGACGAGAGAGGTCTTTGAGTGCCACAGCTATTTCTCGGCTCCCCTGTGTCGGTGGAAAGGTCTTCATGTTAAATGGCTTCGTAAGCTCATTGTTCATAAGGAGACGAGCAAAACACTGAAAGTTATCGACATTCACAATATCTGCGGCCGTGAAGACTGGCGCAAATTGCTTCTCAAGGAACTCTGCATCATCTGGACCAACACGAAATGTCACCAGTGAACCTACGTTACCAAACACCGCCTTGGAAATATCTTCTTTGAGCTGACCAATAAACTGATGAGCAAGAATCAGGGTGAGTTTGTACTTACGAGCCTCGGACAAAATCTGCGCAATAGAGCTTGTGGTAACATTCTGAAACTCATCTAGATACAATGAGAATTCCTGGCGCTCATCTTCGGGGATATCTGCTCGAGAAAGAGCAGCCATAAGGAGCTTACCTACTACTACCATACCGAGCAGTCGTGCATTGAGTTCTCCGATACGCCCCTTGGACAATTTCACAAGGAGAATTTTCTTGGTATCCATGATCTCACGGAAATTAAGGGCGCTCACCTGCTGACCAATAATCGGACGCATGAAATCATTGGCAATAAACGGCGTCAGCTTAGAGGTAATATATGGCACCATGTTGGCCAAGGCCGCATCTCCCCCAGCCTTTTCTGCTTCATTAAGCCAGAAGTCTCGGACAATAGGATTGGCACAGTGAGCCAATTTCATACGGCGAAATTCTTCGTCAGCGAGCACGCGTGATATTTCCATCAGGGTCGAACCGCTCTCCGGGTGTTCCATAATGAGGAGCATAGCATTACGCATATACTGCTCAAACATCGGTCCGCCAGTTGCTTTCATGTCATAAAGCTGGTCGAAAATACCAATCATCTCATTGATCACAAACGTCTTTTGCTCTGGGTAGCGTGGATCAAATTCAAGCATATTCATACCAAGCGTGCGCTCCGTATCTCCAGGATCAAACACAATCACATCTTGAGCTCTTTCCTTTGGTATAGAAGCCAGAATATCCTCGATAGCATCACCGTGTGGATCAATAAAACAAAATCCTCGCCCAGCCTGAGCATCACGTTTAGCTACTTCTTGCAAAAAGTTGGACTTACCTACACCTGTTTGTCCAATCACATACAAGTGACGCAAACGGTCCTTGTCTCCAATCCTAATATCTGTTTTCACACCGCGGTATTCATTGTAACCAAGGAGAGTGCCTTCTTTAGGAACATTGATTGGTGGTGGGGCTGCACCCGCTTTGAGCCATTTAATTTTTGGGGTCTGAGTGGTCGAAATAGGGAAATGAAATATACCGGCAATCTCCTCAGTGTTGAGAAGAAAAGCGTGTTCATCATCAAAATTGCGGAAAATATAGTGATACGCCACATCCTTGGTCTTGATACGCTTACGGACACGAAATCGATTGACTTCAGGGTTTTCAAACTGTCCAAATGCACTCTCCATCTGACCAAGAATCTGCTCCGCTCTGGTCTGACTTGGGGCAGAGGTCAAGAGGCGAAGATTGATACGAAAAGCTCCCTTGGCTGCCTTTTCTTCTATTGATTTGATCAGTTCATGGTCTTGAGGAGTGAGTTGTACTGGCTTCTTTTCACTCTCGCCTCCAGCTAAGTTGGAATTGGTAGGATCCAAACTATTGATCACACCCTTACCCACAGCCGTACCAAAATTTTGCAACTGACTAGAAGAATGTACGTCCTTCAGTTTCTTGCCATCCTGGAGTCCTCGGGCTACCTTGCGCCCTTCATGTCGCCATGAATCCCCTGCTGGAGCCAAGACTATCTGAATAGCCGCTCCTTCTGCTGTATGATCCAGCTTACTTAAGGCATTGGAAATCTCATTCATCGGGTCTACCCCCAAGTTACGATACGTCTTTAGAGGCAAGGCGTGACTATGCGAAAGCTCTAACTCAGCAATGGCCACATGTGACCCGGGAGAAAAAATAGTGTAATCGGGAATACGCTCAAGGTGAGCTTGTGGGAAAAAACTATGAATCTGTTTCTCGACACTTTCGCGAAAGACACGCGGAATAGCTACAAGAAAAAAAATCTCCTCGCTC
>CAZYOT010000013.1:14299-18680 GCA_964649305.1 uncultured Bdellovibrionales bacterium | reverse complement strand
TGACGCGGGAGAAAAGGGTTTGATGACCACGGGTATGAAGTTCAGTCACATGAGCTTCTCCACCCAGAAGGGTGTCAAGGACGTCGGCAAGGTGGAGTATGTGGGTGAAAAATCCTACAGCATCCGCCGTATCCGTGCGTCGAGTGGCCGGGTCTTCACGATTGTTGAAGGTCCGGAAGGTTGCGATAACGTCGGGATGGAAGAGACTCCGTCTCCGCCGCCCTCTCCGCCAGCACCTTTGCCACCCCCTCCTCCTCCGCCTGTGGTTGAAATACCTCTTCCGCCTCCTCCGGCAACCCCGGAAGAAGCTCGTCGTCTCTGCGACAACCTTCGGGTCAACGCAGTGGTGGGCTTCGAAGTGGAGCCGACTATCAATGGTTCGAACTCAGTTTCGGGCTATGGTGCCGGCGGGGTCTACTGCATGCATCGCGTGAAAAATGGCCAAATCGGTTTCGGCGTTGGCGGTCAGCTCGCTATCTATGGCGGCGATGTCCAGGGGAAGGGCCACTTCAATGGCCACCTCTATGGCGTCGGTCCTGCTATGATGCGCGTCTGGAACAGCGGTCATGATCTTGAAGTCAAGGCGATGGTGATGAGCTACGGCTCGAGCTATCGCGAAGGTGGCTACAAGTTCCATGAGAACCGGACGGTGCTCGGCCTTTCGTTTGCGTACAATGACTACCACGGTCGTCTCGACGGCAGTGGGCGTCCTGAAACGCAAATCTTTGGTCTGTGCGGTCTGCCGATTGGCGGTCGTTCCTCGGAAACGTGGGAGGGCAAGTCGATCGGTGATGGTACTCACTTGAACCTGATCTGCAACGCCGGCATCCGTCAGTACCTGACGGAAGGCAAGAAGTGGAACCCGTATATCCAAGCGGGCATCCTCGGTGAGTCGCGTAGCGGCCCCGACTTCTTGTCTGGTAGCTTGCGCCTCGGCGTGAGCAACCGTCACCGGACCATTGGCTGCGGCGCTGGTGTTAATGTTAACCTCCTCCATGGAGGTGTGCATCCCGGCCTCGGCTGCTGGATGGACGTCGCTGGCATGGTGCGTCACAAGCGTACCAAGTCGCGTGCGGCTGCTATCGCTGCCGATCCGTTGCCGACCACCAAGGAATAACGGGACTCATACTCCCAGCTGTAAAGCGAGAAAGAACTCGAGCAGATTCTATCACAGGATGGATGAATACTGGTTAGTGTGAGAGTAGACTCCTCACATGAAGATGCAGAATCTGCATCATGACTTCTTCGGAAGTACGACCAAGCTCGATACGGATGATTGTTGGAAGTGTACAGCCAATAAGCATCTAGGTGTCAAAACCTTCTTTATTGTCAAACAGTTACGAAATTCCCATGAGGGCAGCCTGCTATAACCAGCGAGCTGCCCTCTTTTTTTACATGAATATTTTATTGAGGTCCGACTTCAATATCTGTGAGGTCGGACCTCACACGGAGGGTCAGAAAGTATTGACTTTTTTGTAAAAATAGAGTATAATACTAATTACATTCAAGTCGTATACAATCTCTACTCCTATGCTCCAAGCAGGTCGCACAATCTATTTTTTGACTGTTCTTGGTTTGGCTGTGACTGGCTATACCAAGACTTTTGGTGAGTTGGTAGCCAAGCCTATCAAGGATGAAGTCTGTACTCGTATGCCAGAGGGTTTTTATGAAAAAAAACAGGTCCCGACTGGAGCCATCTGGAAACAGGAAACAGTCCGAGAGCCAGTCATTCCAGAAAATTATCAGACCGCTCTTGCCTGGATCAATGCAGCGACTGTATCGCCATGTAGCATTGTCGGGCAGCCGGCAGTAGTGGAAATTCGTCATATCACGCTTATCTCCAGAAACATAAAGACAGGGGAAGAAAAAATACTCAAGGCATTTGACTATACTCAGTCGGAAGAAAAAGGATTTGCAGGCGCTATTTTTCAGAGAGATCCATTCTGGTTTGGTCCTGGTGAGGGCAGTACCGCCTCGTCAGTTCTTGCATATACCAATAAGGGACTTATCATTAATGTCCGTCAAATGCCCAACAATATTTACCATGGCTGGACAGATCCTCGGGTTACGCTTGAAAAAGACAATACGCTGGTGGTGGAGGCAGAGGTCAGAGTGAGTGGTCAGGCCCGTCTTCAGCTGGGAGCAGACTACTGGAAGGATGCGGTAAGTGATTATAATGGCTACGATCCAAATTGTCAGGTGAGTAATAACTGTGAAGCTTGGGTAGGTGATTGGCAGGGCGATACACACGGAGAATTTATTACCATACGGTCACCAAAGAACAATGAAGTCGCAGTGAAATAGACCCCTAAATGGGTCTATTTTTTATTTTTATGTGGGTTGACAGAAACAAATATTAAGAGTATATTATCTTGTTAACTTCGAAATGAAGGAAACTCCCAGCTCTTATTTTTTAGGAGCCCTCTGGCACGGGCTAGAGGGAATCAAAAAAAGGAGTTTGGAAATGAAGTTCTTTGGATACTATAAATTGGCTCTGGTCGCGATAGCGGCTTTGGCATCAGCACCGGCCCGCTCCCAGGATGCAGAAATTGTGGTTACAGGAGATGTGGCCACCACTGCAGAGGTAGTCATGATCAGTCCTGGTGTTGCCAGTATTGAAATGGGACCGCTCTACGGCGTTTTCCTTGATACCGTTCCTGAAGGGGTGAATCCTCACATGGAACAGGGTGATGTGTCTGGCAAGGGCATAGCGCATGTAGCGAAGTGGCGCAAAACGCCGTATCAGCATGCACTAATTTGCTGGAAGGAAGCTGGGAGTCACTGGGATGATGCGCCGGCATGCGGCGAGGTAGACGGTGGACAGGTATCTGTCACTATCAATCTCGGCGATCGTCGGAATGAAGTCTTTGCACTCGTGCCCGTAGCTATAGACGCTACCACACGTGAGCAACTGACTTGGGTGGCTCATCCCGAGAATACCCAGACCCAGCTCCGCTGTGGTAGTCGTGAAGACATGGCCTCAGTCTTTGCTATTGATGGTCAAGGGACTATCACCATTGCCAATGAGGCGGAACGAGCTCGGTATCAGACAACGTACTGCAAATAATGACAGAATCGAGGGGATAATGGGGAGTGGAACGCAGCGCGTTCCCTCCCTTCTTTTTATAATATGACCCTAAATTAAGGCTTTAGAAAAGCCTATTAATAGGGTTGACAAAAATGGCTCCAGGGTGTATAATGGTCTTTCAAGGTGCTAAGGGAGTATCTTGAAGGGTTCCATCCTGGAGCTCATAACCCTGGGTTTCCAGGAAAGGGGATAGTTAGACAGGCGCCCCGCCATTTTGGTAAAAAGCTGGAGAAGTCCCATGAAGTCCAAGTTCCTCAACAACCGCTCGATTGCCATTATCCTCGCCGCCTCTGCTCTCGCCGCTTCGCCGGCCCTGGCCGACACGACCACCGTCTCGGTGGCCAGTCCGCTCGGTATCTCGGCTGTCAGTGATGCGCGCGAAATCGCCATGCCCGCCATCCCTGGCGGCAATGTCGGCTACGAGTCCAACCCGTCTTTCTTCCAGGGCGCTTCGCTCTGCGTTTCGAATCCGGGCGACAACTGGGCAGTGCGGCATGACGGCAGTCTCGATACCAAGAATCCGGAACGTGCGGCCGCCTGCTCGCCGATCGTCAATGGTCGGGCCAGCATCACTGCCAACCTCGTGCGCGGCGCGACTCCTTTCATCATGAAGGAAAATCGCATCCTTGCCTGGGCTGGCCGTGACCGTCTCGTCGGCCTGCCGCCGATCGAATAATCGGCAATCGAACCCCCTGCGCTCATCTGGGCGCACCCCTCGAGGTCTCTCGGGAGAAGTGTTTGCACATCGTGCACTCGCTTCTCCCGGAGCCTTTTTTTGTACAAAAAAACAAGGATAATCCTTGTTTAATTATTTATCCGAGTATTTTTTTGCTTAAGAATTGACTGTTTGAAGAGTTATTTTCGTAAAGAAGAAATCTGCGAGAGGCGAAGTAGAGCACCTAACAGTACAAAGAAAATCCATTGAACAGGTGTATTTTTGAAGATGTTGTCGGTAAAACTAGCGCTAACAAGACAGAGTAAAAATAAAGTAAGGATAAAGGTAACTTCTTTAAGTTCTGAGGTTTCCGGAAGACTTTGACGAATTTTGAAAAGCAGCTCAAAGAGTAGAAAGTAGAAACAGAGAAGTACTCCTAGACCTATAAACCCACCCTCGACAAAAAACTTTACGAAATCATTATGGGCATCGTTGGATCCTAGCTGTACACCACGGAGACTGTTTGTGAAGAAAGGAAAAGTATTGATACCTGAACCTATGAGAATACGATCATCCTGGATGGTTTTTTGGACTACATCTGACCAGAGGTTTTGGCGCCAGACAATAGAGCTATCAGG
>CAZYOT010000013.1:6988-14289 GCA_964649305.1 uncultured Bdellovibrionales bacterium | reverse complement strand
GCAGGTGAGAGACTTTCAGTAATGCGACTCTGAAAAGCCGGCGAGAGAAGGACTAGAATAAGCGGTATCAGAATAAGCGGTATGAGAAGTTTCTTCATACGAGCTACCGCAATGAGAAGTACAAAGATGAAGCTAATCACCCAAGCTACACGAGCAAAGGTCAGAAATAGTAAAAATAACAAAAAGAATACAATACCAACAAATACTTTTTGATAGAATTGAGTAAAATTCTTATGGGTTTGAATATAGTAGACAAAGCTCACAACAAGGAGTGAGAAGAGGTAGAGAGAAAGAGTGTTAGGATGAGCAAAAGTGCCATAGATGCGTGGAATAGAAACATCAGCATCAGTAAAGCCAATATGATTGATATATTGGTAGAGAGCTACCAAGCCTGGGAGCAGAGCAGACAGTAGAATAGCTTTGAGCAGAAAGTGAAAATCTGCTTTGGTTTTGACAAACAAGAATGCCAAAAGGGCGATAACATAGAGGTCAAAAATACGAATAATTTCAGAAATACCAGTACTTGGGGAAATAGAAATAGAAAGAGAAAGGATGCCCCAACCGATGAGTACTGCAAAAGGAGTATTGAGTTTGAAGGTGAGTGCTTTTGGATGGGAGAGAAAGATAATATAGATACCAAGGAGGGCAATACCGATACCAAGGATCTGAGAAAGAGAAAGAGTGATGTCGTAAAGAGTGAATCCTAGGTATTGCGATGAATAGTCGAGTGACATGCGAGCCACGATAAGAATAGCTAGAAATACTAGAGGACGTTCACGAAAGAGAATAAAAAGACCAATCCCACTAAAGAAAACAACAGGTATAGCAAGGTTGAAATCAAGGGCAATGCCAAAAGTAATGCCGACGAAGGTCAGAAATGAGAGGAGGACAGCACTGTAAGGAAGGATGAAAGGTTTTTTTATTTGGTCCATGTGAGTGTGTAGGTCATGGTAAAGCCACAAAAACGATTGTGGGCGATGTGATAGTGAGTAATACCGGCATCATCAAGGAGTCTCTGGAGATCACTCTTGGTGAGGAGGTGCATGTAGTCATCGGCGGCCCATTTTTTGCCAATCAGGCCAAGAAAAGCATCAAAGAGAGACTTAGGAAGAAAGAGGTGAAGGAGAGGGACTCGGGTATGGACTTCTATCGGAAAATGGCGGTTGGGTGTGGTGAGGTAGCCACGGTGACTGACACGTGCTAGCTCACGAAGAAAGGCTAGCTGAGCGGCATAGCTACCCACATGCTCTATCACTGCGTTGCTATAGGCAATGGAAAATTGGTTGTCATCAAATGGAAGTTTGGTGCCATCTGCTTGGATAAATGTTACTTCCGGATACTTGGTCTTGAGTGCACTCACATCATCGAGACTGACAACAGTGATATTGTGAGGATAGGCGTAGTGTTTCTCCAGATAGTTGTCGGTATCAGAGTATTCTATGGCATTGGCACCAACATCGAGGATAGTATCAGTAGCAGATGGTTTGAGAGTAGTAAGAAAAAAATCGTGTTTACGAGCGCGACTCTTGGCTGAGATGTGATACGCGAGCGCATTGAGCGAGAAATTCATAGAGACATGCGAGATTAGCTGATATACTATTAGTATACACTATAGATGGCTATGAAAATTCTTCTCATCAATAAATACCACTATCTCAAAGGCGGTGCCGAAAGAGCGTATTTGGATATGGGAGAAATATTGACACAAGCCGGTCATGAAGTGGCCTATTTTGCTATGCAGGATGGCCATAATCTTGAGACACCTTGGTCATGGTACTTTGTCTCTCCAGTGGACTATCATAGGAAGCAGAGTCTCTGGAGTAAGCTTCGGCTAAGTATGCGAATCCTCTGGAATACCGAGGCCAATGACAAACTACAAGAACTGATAGACGAGTTTCAGCCAGACATTGCCCATCTTCATAATATCTACCACCAGCTTTCCCCGAGCATCTTGCATGTATTGAAGAAGAATCAGATACCTATAGTGATGACTCTTCATGACTATAAGATTGTTTCTCCAAGCTATACGCTTTTTAGTAGGGGTAAGATATGGGAAGAGACCTCTGGCTGGAAAGCAATAGCAGATAGGGTGGTAGACGGTTCATATATGAAAAGCATCGTGTGTGCCTGTGAAAAGTGGCTCCATAGTCTTTTAGGGAGCTATAAACTGGTGGATACCTTGGTGTCACCAAGCCAGTTTTTGGCCGATGAATGTCGTCGACTAGGATTCAAGCAAGACATCAAAGTGATACCCAATCCGCTTTTGCATATACCAGAAGACAATGAAGAAAAAGTGTCCGGTAAGATAGTGTTTGTTGGAAGACTAACGATAGAAAAAGGTGTTGATGTATTGATCCGAGCCTTTGCTTTGGGTTTACCTACCAAGAAGCTTCATATTATTGGTGATGGCCCTGAGAGAGCGTCTCTAGAAAGCCTCGTGCGGGAGTTGGACATGGGCGGACAAGTACTGTTTCATGGGTCACTGTATGGATCAGCACTTGATAGGGAGGTGCTCTCGGCTGAGGCCTTGGTGGTGCCGTCTATATGGTATGAGAATTTACCCTATGTAGTGACCGAAAATCAGGCTCGAGGCGTAGTGGTAATCGCTAGTCAGAGTGGTGGTATAGCAGAGCGCATAGAGCACGGAGTAAATGGATTGCTTTTTCCAATAGGGAGTAGCAAGGCTCTCTATCTGGCCCTGGAGCAACTGGATGCTTTAGATTTGGGAGCGCTTCGTCGGAAGGCCAAGCAGTCGGCTAGCGACCTTACTCCAGAAATTTTTCTTGAGCGCATAGATACTGTATACAGGGAACTTTTGGACCACAAGAAGAGATAAAAACAGCTACCAGAGAGGTAGCTGTTTTGTTATGAGCCGTGTTAGTTGAGTGCGAGACTGATTCGAGCATCCAGGGAGAGAGGCTCTTTGTTGTCCGGAAAGACGAGCAATGGATTGATATCAAGAGATTCTATTTCGGGAAAATCAAGGGCCAGCTGACTGAGTCGTAATATAGCATCATAGATTGGCTCGAGGGTAATCTTACTTTCGCCGCGGGCACCCTGGAGAAGGGGGAGGCTTTTTAACTCATGGACCATAGACTCTGCATCATGATGAGTGAGTGGAGCAAAGCGCACACTGGCATCTGCGAAGACTTCTACATAGATACCACCAAGACCAACAAGAATGACTTTTCCGAGACCTGGCTCTGTTTTGATGCCTAAGATGAGCTCTTTGCCATGTTCTCTATCAATCTGCTCATGTAGAGAGACACCTTTGATTGTGGCAGAAGGGACATTGGTTTTGATGGTTTCGATAAGGCGAGTATAGGCGGTACCAATGTCTTCGGGTAAGACATTAAGGATGACACCTCCAGCATCAGACTTGTGGGTGATTTCTGGAGAGACAATCTTGAGTACGACGGGAGTATGAAAGAGACGAGCGTTTTCTTCTGCATCTTCAACTGACGTTACAGTTACTGTTTTTGGGAAACGAAAGCCGTAGCTCGCAAGGAGTGACTCTACTTCGATAGGCAAGAGAGCGGTTTGTTTTTTGGTAATAGCTTCACTGACAATAGTTCGAGCGGTTTGTGTGGCTAGGGTCTGTGCCGGGAGGATAGGAGTATTGTGGATACTTTCTTTTTCTTGTTTGAGGTTTGAAAGGGTGTGAAGGGCACCCAAAGCCTTGGCTCCAGCTTCTGCCATGGTGTAGGTAGCTATATGAGGCATAAGGAGCGATTTGGCTTCTAAGAAAGAGTCATGTCCCGCAAAAACAGCCACCAAAGGGAGAGCATTTGATTTGCGAAAGTCCAAGAGGGCTTCGGCGGTAGCAGTAGCTTCGGTCATGGACTGCGGAGTAACTATCACCAAAATCATATCTACATGACTGTCAGTTGCAATGAGATCAAGGGCCTGTTTGTAGCGAAGCATAGGGGCGTCACCAAGGACATCGACAGGATTGTGACTACTGGCAGCAGGAGGGAGCACTTCACGCAGAGCTTGTTCGGTTTTCTCATCAAGTGTAGCCAGTGTCATACCCTCTTGAATCACCGTGTCACTTGCCAAGACTCCCAAGCCCCCAGCATTGGTGAGGATAGCGACTGAGCTACCCTTAGGAAAATCATTTTTGGAGGTAACCAAGAGTGTGTCGAGCATATCCTGTAGGGTGTGAGCACGGAGAATACCCGCTTGCTTGAAAAGAGCTTCGTAGGCCAAGTCACTTCCAGCCAGTGATCCAGTGTGAGAGCTTGAAGCCTTGCTCCCAGCTTCTGTAGCCCCACTTTTGAGAGCGATAGTAGGCTTGGTGAGAGCTTGGCCAGTTTTGATAAAGCTACGAGCATCATTGATACCTTCACTATAAAAGCCAATGACCTCGGTAGAAGCTTCAGTATTGAAGTAGGTGAGAAAATCTTTTTCTTCGAGAGTAGCTTTGTTGCCTACACTGACAAAATGCGAAAATTTCAGAGACTCATGAGACATGTCCAGGAGTGCTGTAGAGAGAGCACCACTCTGAGAGAAGAAGCTGATACCTCCAGCCTCAGGCATCTGCTTAGCAAAAGAAGCATTGAGTCCAAGGGCTGGATGGATGAAGCCGAGACAGTTGGGGCCGAGGAGTGTGAGCTGATATTTTTCTACTAAGACATGGAGCTCTGCTTCACGAGCCTTACCGGCTTCATCGGTTTCCTTGAAACCAGCAGAGATAATGACAATATGTGTCGTGCCAGCCAGAGCGCATTCTTTGACCACGTCGACAACTAGGGGAGCAGGGATGACAATAATCGCCAAGTCGACTTTTTCTGGTAAATCTTTGATGCTTTGGAAACAAGGTAAATTGTAGAGTTCGGTCGCTTTGGGATTGATAGGGTAGACCTTGCCGGAATAGTTATAGGAAATGAGGTTTTTGACGATATCATTGCCAACAGCGCCAGGCTTGGTAGAGGCTCCAATGATGGCTATAGATTCCGGTGAGAGGAGTTTTTGGAGAGGCATAGAGAATATATGTTTTTATTGATTTTTAGGCTCTTTTTGAGTTAATTATAGACGAAAATGGGACTATTGACAAAATATTGGAAATTTGCTATGATACTAGGTCTAATTAGTTTATAAGACCAACCTATGTTTAAGAAGAGTTTTTGGCTTTCTAAAGAGGTTTTGATGGGTCTGTCACTAGTCATTTTAGTGGTAGTGCCTGTGATTGCTTTTGGAAAGTCTGGAGTCATTTATGTTGATGATGACGCCAAAGGTAAGCAAGATGGAAGTTCTAGCCATCCGTACAAGACAATTTCTAAGGCTTTGGATAAAGCCAAGAAAGGTGACGAAGTACGTGTGTACAACGGAACCTACACTGAAAACATCACTATCCCAAGTGGAGTAGAAGTGATCAGTGTGCGTGGTAACCGTGAAAAAGTAGTGATCAAGGCTGATAGCAACAGTAAGCCTACTGTCACTATGAAAGATGGTACTCGCCTTACTCGTGTGACAGTAAATGAAGGTCGTCACGGAGTACAGGTAGCAGAAGATGCTAAGGCCACTATCTACAATGTGATTATCAAGAATAGTAAGCGCGATGGTATTCATGCTGATAAGGCTCGCAACGAAAAGAGTAAGCAGCTTGTGGTAGACAAAGTACAGATTCATGACAACGCCATGGCTGGTATCTACTCTGAGAAGCGTCGCATCTCTATCACTGATACTGATATCTGGAACAACAAGCTTGATGGTATCGATGTTGAAGCAGGATCAAATATCTGGATGGAAGGCAGCAAGTCTAATGCCAACGGAGGAAGTGGTCTCAAGGTAGCGATTGATGGATCATCAATCTGGACCAAGAACAACAGCTTCCGTTATAACCGTGCAGATGGTATCGAAGTGAGTGGATCTGGTGGCACTGGTACAGTCAGTATCAAAGACGCCAAGCTTATTCAAAACACTGGCTACGGTATTGCTCGTTTGGCGCGAACCGGAGGGGCTGGTAAAAGCTTTGATGGTATCCAGCAGGGAGTGGACAAGAGTACCAATACATTTGATAAGAATGTGAAGGGCGATCTCTCTCCAATCCTACGCACATACTAAGGTAAGGACGGGTTGGTATCTTATCTGAGAGAGGGGAAGAATCTTCTCTCTCGATGAGGGACTAAATTAATTCAAAGGAAGATATATGAAGATAGCATTTATCGGACAAAAGGGTATCCCAGCGCTCTCTGGCGGTGTAGAAAAGCACGTCGAGCAGTTGGCGGTACGTATGGCCAAAGAAGGACATGATGTCGTGGCCTATGTACGAGCTAGCTATACCCCTTCTGAGAAGAAAAACTTCAAGGGTGTGCGTTTGGTACACGTCCCATGTATCCATACCAAGCACTTAGAAGCCCTGTCATATTCTCTTATGGCCACTCTTCACGCTGTCTTTTTGGCCCAGTATGACGTGATTCATTTTCACTCAATTGGACCAAGTATCTTTGCCTTTATCCCACGTCTTCTTAAGCCAAGCTCAAAAGTGATTGCCACTTTTCATAGCCGTGATTATTTTCACCAGAAATGGAATGCTTTTGCTCGTTTTGGTTTGCAGTTAGCAGAGCGCTTTACCTGTGCCGTACCACAGAAAACCATTGTGATTAGTGAGACACTCCAGAAGTACGCAGAAGAGAAGTACAACAAGAAATTTACCTTTATTCCTAATGGCGCTGAAATTCGCTACGAAAGTGACACCAGCCTGCTTCATGAATGGAATCTTAAGCCTGAGCGTTACATCCTTTCTGTCAGTCGACTGATTCGCCATAAGGGTATCCACTATCTGATCAAGGCCTTCCGAGAACTCGAAGAAAAGAGCAAGCTCCCAAACAATATGAAGCTGGTTATAGTGGGTTCTGCATCAAACACAGAAGACTACGTAGAATACCTCAAGGCCATGAGTATTGGATCAAACAATGTCATCTTTGTAGGAGAGCAGAGTGGCCGTAAACTGGAAGCCCTTTTCTCTCATGCAGCTTTGTTTGTACAGCCATCAGAAGATGAGGGTCTGTCACTCGCACTGCTTGAGGCTATGGCCTATGGACTCCTCCCAATCGTGAGTAATATTTCAGCTAATCTTGAGGCCATCCAAGGAGGCACTGGAGTAGCATTTGAAAACAAAAACGTAGATGATCTGCGTGAAAAACTAGCCTTTTATGCTAACCGACCAGACGAGGCTCGTGCTATCGGAGTGTTGGCTCAGGAGCGAGCAGAGGCAGAATACAGCTGGGATGCGATTGCTCGTCGTACCGTAGAAGCTTACCAAGAAATGTTTACTCAAAAGAATTTTGTCAAAAACA
>CAZYOT010000013.1:4532-6978 GCA_964649305.1 uncultured Bdellovibrionales bacterium | reverse complement strand
TATGCCGTTTCTCAGACTAAATAATTACTTTCAGAAAAATTCGTTTGGTCGCTTGTATCTAGTGACTTTGGTTTTTCTCACTTTTGCTTCGGCTTTGTTTTGGCTCGATTACTTTCGTGTCTATGAGACAGAAGTGAGTGTGCTTTTTGTGACCAATCAGTCGCAGGAAGTAGCTGAAGTGACACATTCAATGAGCGCTATCATGCATACACTGACATTTGCTGAGCGTGTAGAGAGTGATTTTTCTGAAGTAGAAATAGCACCAGAGGGAACTAGTAAAGATGAAAAGAAGCAGATCTGGAATAAGAACCTCACCGTCTCTACTAAGGAGCAGGGTGGAGTACTCGTCTTTGCTCAGAGAGCCGAAACGCAAGAGGATGCTAATACCAAAGCCGTTGCTACGCTGAAAACTCTGTTTGCTGCCACCAATCTGTATTACAGTAAGGCTGATCAGGTAGAGGTGCGTGTCATAGATAAGCCAGTCACCAAAGTAGTTTTGAGTAGTATCTGGCTGTATAGTCTCGTGAGTTTTTTGACAGCCCTTGGTATCACGACACTATTCTTTGCTCTTCTATTTGCGACCAAGGTTTTTACCAAGACTGAAACCAAGAAAGTAGATTACTTCGAAAGTCATATTGGTGACGCTGTGCCATGGATTGGTAGGGATAAATTTGTTGCAGTGCGTCCACCAAGCTTGAGTTATCAAGAAGAAGAAAAAGAAATAGAAGTAGCACCAGTACGCCAAGCCAAGAAGGTGGCAGCTGCTCCCGGTCACCTTCCTATTATGGCTGGAGCTTTACCACAGTTTGGTATATTGGAGACAGCCGAGATGCTTGATGATGCAGTGATCCTTCCAGAAATTGAAGTAGAAGAGGCGCTCCCTGAAGTGACAGTAACTTTTCCAGAAGAAGAAGTAGCAATATCAGAAGAAATAGAAGAGATACATCCAGGTGCTACAGTCGCTCAAGATCATGAACGCGTAGAGATTCAGAAAGATCCAGAAGCCGAACCAACTGTTGAAGAATACAAGCGTCGTCTAAACGAGCTCCTCAAAGGTAATTTACCCCAGTAAACATTATGGCTAAACACTATTCAAAAAAGTTTTGGGCTTTGTTTGTGGTTGTCTCGGTCGCCCTCCTTTTCACACTCTTTGTTTTTTTGGAATGGAAGCGGAGTGGCTTTGCCAGTTTGCAACGCTGGTTTGGAGTGGTGCCTGTAGAGGAAGAACTCCAGACAGATATGCGCACTCTTTTGGGTATCGCTGATGCTCTGTCGGACACGCACGGAGAAACCAAAACATATCTGATTCTCTTTCAGAATAATATGGAGCTTCGTCCAGGTGGAGGCTATATCGGTTCTTTCGGAATTTTGAAGATCAAAGACGGCCAAGCAGTTAGTCTTGATGTGCACGATACGGTCAATTTTGACGGACGTATCCCAGACACAGTACCTGCACCATATCCAATGAAAGAAACGCTGGGTGTCAAAAGCTTGAAGCTTCGTGACTCAAACCATTCACCAGATTTTGCTACCAATGCCAAAGCAGCTGAAGACTTCTATCATATGGGAGACGGACAGGAGCAGTTTGATGGAGTAATTGGTATCACGACCCATGTCCTAGAGTCCGTCTTGGCTGTAACTGGACCAGTAGAGGTCCCTGGCTATGAAGGAAGTTTTGGTAAGGAAAATGCCGTTCTTGATTTAGAATACCAAGTGGAGCAAAAATACTATAAAGAAGGGATTAGTTTTGGTGACCGTAAGTCAGTTATGGGTGAACTTTCAGCGCAAATTTTGAAAAAAGTAAAAGTTCTTTCTGTTAGTGAAAAATACAAGCTATTTCAAACTATTCTTAGTGACTTGCATGCCAAAGATATCCAGGTAGTATTTAAAGACAAATCGTTACAGTCACAAATCGTCCAGGCTGGCTGGGATGGAAATGTGGATGTCGCTTGGGATAAAGATTATATTTTCCTGGTGGATTCCAATGCTAATGCTTTCAAGAGTGATTTGTATGTAGAGCGCAGTTATGACTACAGTGTGGATCTTTCTCAGGCTGAACCACATGCTACCCTAAAAGTGACCTACAATCACACTGCCAAAGAAAAAAGTTATTTGACTAAGGATTACCAGGCGTATGCGCGCTTGTATCTACAGAAGGGTGCCTATATCGAAAGTATTGATCCTTTGTCACATCAGGTAGTATACGGAGAAGAATTTGGTAAGAAATATTCAGGAACGATAGTGCAGGTGCCACTCGGAACCCAAAAAACTTTGACTTATGAGTACAAGCTTCCGAAAACGATTGCTACCGGTGATGATGACTATGATTTGAAAATTCAGAAGCAACCAGGTATGAAAAATGACACCAAGGTCAATGTGAGTATT
The DNA here is from genome assembly GCA_964649305.1 of uncultured Bdellovibrionales bacterium. GTDB lineage: Bacteria > Patescibacteriota > Minisyncoccia > Moranbacterales > UBA1568 > UBA1568. The sequence goes on along the minus strand of CAZYOT010000013.1, from coordinate 4,593 downwards.
AAATACAAAAACGGTACGACCAAAAAGTACCAATTCAACCTTGAACGTGATGTGATTTTAA
>CAZYOT010000013.1:0-4522 GCA_964649305.1 uncultured Bdellovibrionales bacterium | reverse complement strand
GATTTTAAGTACGCTCACGCCACAGTAGGTCTAAAGCCTATCTGTCACAAGCATGTGCCGAAAAACGGCTACCTCCTATCTGGGTAGCCGTTTTTCCTGTCTTAATGTGGTATTATAAGGGTATGCAACCCAAAATACGCTTTGATATTATTACTCTTTTTCCAGAGGCCTGTGCTCCGTACACAGAAGCTTCTATTTTGAAACGCGCTGAAGAGGCAGGCCTGATAGCGGTTTACTACCATCAGCTACGAGATTTTGCTATAGACAAACACAGGACGGTAGATGATACACCGTATGGTGGGGGAGCAGGGATGGTGCTTAAAGTAGAGCCACTTGTCACTTGTCTTGAGCATGTCTTGTCTTTAGCTCCTGCTATTCCACGAGACAAGACACGAGTTATTGTAACTTCTGCCAAGGGTGAGTTGTATACACAGCGTCAGGCTGAAAGACTTGCCTCTGACTACACCAGAATTATTTTTGTTTGTGGACGCTACGAAGGTATTGATCAGCGTTTCATAGATCACTGTGTAGATGAAGAATTGTCAATTGGAGAGTATGTTCTCACTGGCGGCGAATTGCCGGCCCTTATCATGCTTGATAGTATAGCGCGCCTGATACCAGGAGTACTGGGTAACGCTGAGAGTAGTGTATACGAGTCCTACAGTCTAGCAGGCGGACTGGAGCACGCTCAGTATACAAAGCCAGAAATCTACCGTGACTGGACGGTACCGGAAGTGCTCTTATCCGGAAATCACAAAGCCATCGATAACTGGCGTGAAACAAATCGTAAACATTCCTGAGCATATGCCCCGATTTGATTTTGACAGAGTACTCTTTTTTGTCCTCATTACACTTATCTGCATTGGACTCCTCATGATAGCCAGTGCCGGGGTACTGTATGGAGAGGCTCGTTTTGGAGATTCATACTATTTTTTTAAACAGCAACTCTTGGGTCTTGGAGTCGGATTCTTGGCCCTTTTCTTTTTTCAGGGTGTGGACTATCGAGTCTGGAAGCGTTTTGTGGTTCCGGTCTTTTTTGTGGCGGTGGCTTTGTTGATTCTGGTGTTTATTCCAGGATTTGGTACTACCGTGTATGGTGCGGCTCGTTGGGTGGCAATCGGACCTGTCTCTTTTCAGCCATCAGAGGTTATGAAGCTGGCTATCATTCTCTATCTGGCTGCCTGGCTCTCTACTAAAGGTCAAGGCAAGGCCGGGGATTTTTATGAGGGATTGGTACCATTTCTACTTATCCTATCTTTTGTTGGCTTTCTTATTATCAAACAGCCAGACACAGGTACCCTTGGCTTGATATTTATAATTGCTATGTCAATATTCTTTGCTTCAGGTGCAAGACTTGCTCATATCGCAGGGCTCGCTGGCTCAGCTTTTCTTTTTCTTCTTATTCTTATCAAGCTGGCACCATACCGTATGCAGCGTCTGATGGTGTTCCTCAATCCCGAGCACGATCCTTCAGGAGCAGGGTATCAGATTACCCAAGCTTTGATAGCCGTAGGGTCGGGAGGGCTCTGGGGTATTGGTCTGGGGCAGAGTCGTCAGAAGTTTAACTATCTTCCTGAGCCAGTGACAGACTCTATTTATGCGGTACTCAGTGAAGAGTTTGGGCTGATAGGTGCAGGTATCGTACTTGGTTTATTTGCTTTTATTGCCTGGCGAGGGTTTCAGATTGCTCGTGGTGCTCAGGATGAGTTTGGTCGCTTACTGGCTGTCGGAATTACTACCTGGATAGCAGGGCAGGCATTCATCAATATTTCTGCTATTTCTGGACTGATTCCCCTTACAGGTATTCCTTTGCCGTTTATTAGCTACGGTGGAACGTCCTTAGCAGTACTCCTGGGTTCTTTTGGAATTCTCCTCAATATTAGTAAAACCTCAACTCTGAGAAGCGCTTCCACTACCAACAGAAAAAACGCCTAATTAAGCCTTGTTGGAAATGGAGTGCGCTGCTAAACTAAAGGCAAGAACGTCTATTTGATCAAAGATATTTATGCCCGGTGGGACAATTTCAAGAAGGGTATCTTAGAAGTATTGCTATAATGGGTAAATCTATAATATTGCTATGAGAAAAAAGATTATGAAGAGTTTTTGTTTAAATAACTTGAAATAGTACTACCGGGTATGGATAAAAACATTCGTGTAGTATTAACCGGTGGTGTTTTCCGCTTTTTGCCGTGGCCGAGGAATTAGAAAAACTTGCTCCAGGGACAGAATTTTTGTTTATAGGACCAAAGGGCGGATTTGGAGCAGCCAGCATGGAAGAACGCGGCATCCCTGTGAAACTGGTAGCTACTGGTAAGTGGCGTCGCTATTTTTCTTTTCAGAATTTTACTGATGTGTTTCGCATACCTCTGGGGTTTATCCAGTCTCTCTGGCATCTGTTGGTGTTTTTCCCAGATGTAGTGTTTTCTAAGGGCGGCTCGGCTTCGGTGCCGGTAGTGCTAGCAGCGCGAGTGTACCGTATTCCAGTCCTTATTCATGACTCAGATGCAGTGGCAGGCGTAGCCAATCGTTTCTTAGCACGTTTTGTACAAAAGATTGCTATTGCCTATCCTTCGGCACGTGATTACTTTCCAGTGGAAAAGGTAGCCTTGACTGGCAATCCAGTACGTACTGATATTATGTTTGGTCAGCGTGAGCGAGGCTATATGAAGTTTGGACTTGAGCCAACTAAGAAGACATTAGCAGTGATAGGTGGCAGTCTAGGAGCTATGCGTCTCAATGAAGCCTTGCTTCATATTTTGCCAGAGCTTTTGGCAGAAAATATCCAGGTTATTCATCAGACAGGTAATGAACACTATGAGAAAATTCTACAGGCCGTAACGAGTGCGAATATAGCACCAGGAGGAGCGTCGGGATACATAGTGCAACCATTTTTTTCTGCTGAAGAACTGGGCGATGTCTATGCTCTTGCAGATCTCGTGATGTCACGTGCCGGAGCAGGCTCAATAGCAGAATTGGCCTCACTGGGTAAGCCCTGTATTTTGGTACCGCTTGCGAGCGCTGCCAACCATGAACAAGAAAAGAATGCATTTGATATTGTGCATATTGGTGGAGCAGTGATGCTCGAGGAGTCCAATCTCGGTGAACATATTTTGCTGGATGAGATACGCAGTCTCTTGGGTGACACGGAAAATGCAGAAGCGATGGGTGAGTCTTTGCGTGCCTTTTATCATCCTGAGGCAGCACTCCATTTGGCCCAAGGATTGCTTTCTTTGATTAAGAAATAATGAAATGAAGTTGACCGACTACAAACACATACACATGGTAGGTATCAAGGGTGCCGGGATGACAGCGCTCTGTGAACTTTTGCTGACCCATGGCATGCAAGTGACCGGTTCTGATACTGCTGAGGTATTCTATACAGATACTATTTTGGCTAAATATGGAATAGTCCCCAATATTGGTTTTGCTCCAGAAAATATTCTCCTAGAAACAGAGTTAGTCATTTATTCTACCGCCTACAATAAAGAACAGAACCCTGAGTTGATTGAAGCTCAAAACCGCGGGTTAGTAATGCTTAGTTACCCAGAGGCTATTGGCATGCTGACACAGGAGTGGCAGACTCTGGCTGTTTGTGGCACGCATGGTAAGACAACGACAAGTGCTCTTCTGGCACATACTCTCAAAACTATTGGTGAGGACCCGAGCGCTATTATCGGGAGTAAGATTGCTTCTTGGGGTGGAAGCGCACTTCTTGGTATGGGTAAGTACTTTGTCTTGGAGGCAGATGAATATCAAAACAAGCTCGCTCACTACACGCCGTTTGGAGTGATACTCACGAGTGTGGACTATGATCACCCGGATTTTTTCCAGACTGAAGAAGTGTATCGTGACACGTTTAAGCAGTTTGTGGCACGTATTCCTCGACATGGCCGTTTAGTCTACTGTTTTGATAATAGTGATGTAGTAGACGTCGCTAAAAGTGCTGTCACTGGAGTGCATTCATACGGCTTTGTGGCTGGCGCTGAGTACCAGATAATCAATTGGAAAGCTCTACCTGGCGGGGCTACACGTCAGCGTTTCGAAGTGCTCTACCAAGATCAGAGTCTGGGTGTCTATGAGCTTATCTTGGCTGGACGCCACAATGCTTTGAATGCTACAGCCGTGATAGCCCTTCTTCATGAGCTCGGTATGGATACCGTAGCCGTGCGTGATGCGATGAAGACTTTTGTAGGGACAGAGAGGCGTTTTGAATTCTTGGGTGAGCGTTTCGGAGCACTTATCTATGATGACTATGCTCATCATCCAGAAGAGATACGTACTACACTTCGAAGTTTCAAGGAGTTGTTTCCCAATCGTCAGCTTAAGGCTATTTTTCACCCGCATACCTTTACTCGCACTAAGGCCTTGCTCGCAGAATTTGCCCAGAGTTTTGATGATGCTGATAGTGTGATAGTCCTCCCTATTTACGGGAGTGCTCGTGAGGAGCAGGGAGGGGTATCTTCAGAAGATTTGGTCCAGGCTATCAATAGGTTCATAGCTGGCAAAGCAGACGTGGGCGAAT
>CAZYOT010000012.1:13375-18729 GCA_964649305.1 uncultured Bdellovibrionales bacterium | reverse complement strand
TAAGGAGAAAAATGCTACAGGTGTGATCATCGATCTTCGCAACAACCCAGGTGGATACCTAGAGGCAGCTGTATCTATGGGAAGTCTCATGATTCCATCAGGCAAGATAGTAGTGATGGAAGAATCCAGTAACGGGACCCGCAAAGAAATGAAGACGCGAGGAGGCGATGTGCTCTCAGGTATTAAGACAGTGGTGCTTATCAACCAAGGAAGTGCTAGCGCCTCAGAAATTCTCTCAGGAGCTTTACGTGAGAACCGTGACAATGTGACTCTCGTAGGAAAGAAATCTTTTGGTAAGGGCTCTGTGCAGGAACTGATCCCAGTCACCAAAGATACAGCAGTGAAGGTAACAGTCGCTAAGTGGCTCACTCCAAAGGGCAATCAAATTAACCATGTGGGTATCAGTCCTGATGTAGAAGTAGATATCACTCGTGATGATCTCCTAGCTAAGAAAGATCCTCAGATGGATAGAGCACTTGAGTTACTTCGCAAGTAAGTGGCAACAATACACAAGCATAAAATACCCCGGTTCTATCCGGGGTATTTTTGTATGTTAGATATGTTATGGCCTAAGAGTGAAAGGGGAGTCAGCTCGGAGGTGGTTGTTACCACGTAGAGTTTGGACACTATAAGTATTGAGATCAAAGAGGCGTGTGCCACCACGGAATGATTCGAGTTCATTGGCACCGTAGACAATTATCTGTTTGCCACTAGGGATTTCACTGGTTCTTTTTTCGAGTTCAGCGAGGGGAATATTGATTGCGCCATCTATATGTTTCTTGTTGTAATTCTCGGGTTTTTGGACATCGATGAGGTAGAAATTATTGGCTGAAGTCAGAAGAGGGGCGAGTTTGTCGGCCGTAATATAGGTAACCTTTGACTGATCTACGAAGTCACGAGGATCACCCTCAGAAATGACAGGATAACCCTTAGAGTCCCATTCCTCAAAGCCGTCAGCGAGGAAGATGTAATCAATACCCTTTTCTTTGAGGATATTGGTCACTGTTTCTTCGGTAAGAGTATCGTTTTTTGAGGCAATGATGACAAGAAGAGTGTCTTTTTCAAGGTTGACGTTGGCTATATTTTCACGTGGATAAGAGCGGCTCTTTGGGATATGTTTCTTGTTGTAGTCAGCAGCACTGCGTACATAGGCCATGAGGATCTTGTCTTGGATTACCAGGTTACGCTGAAGTTCAGAAGCGGAGAGGGTTTTTTTGGTTGTGGGGGTATTTTGGTCATCAATAGCTATCATGCCATCGGGATTGCTTGGTGTACGAAGACTTTTAGCAATAAAAAAAACACCTACAAAAACAATAAGGAGCATACCGCTTGCGAGAGCTTGGATGTTTTTGCGCTGCTGGGAGTCGTTGCTTTCCATAGGAAGAGGTATCAAAAATTATTTGAGGATACTTCCGACAAAAGAAGGATTACCCTTGAGAAAGGTTTCGGTGTTCATGCGATTACGTCCCTCGAGTTGTAATTCTTCTACTATTATAATACCACGCTCTGCCTGAATAGCGAGCTTGTCCTCGTGTATAAGGACGGTACCGTGTACGTTAGTGGTTTCGATATCGTCAATGACAGAGATGGTATGGAGTTTGATACGAAGAAGTCCGTTTTTTTGTGGCCAAAAAGTAAAGATGCCTGGCCAAGGCGTGAGGGCGCGGTAGCGATTGTAGATACTTCTAGCTTCATCATTCCAGATAGCTTGACCATCTTGGCGTTCAATCAGCTGACACAGTGTGGCACCTTCAGCAGGCTGAGGAGTAGCGTTGATTTTTTTCTTGACCCAGAGGGGAAGGGTCTCTGATATCATTTTTTGAGCGAGAAGTGTGAGTTTGGCAGTGAGTTGCTCAACCGTTTCGTCTGGGTTTATTTTGACGGTTTTTTGAGTGATTATATCTCCTGTATCCATTCCAGCATCCATCTGCATGAGGGTGATACCAGTCTCTTCTTGACCATCTAGGATGGCATTTTGGATAGGGGAGGCACCACGGTAGAGAGGAAGAAGAGAAGCATGGATATTCATAGCTCCAAATCCAGGAAGTTCAAGAAAGCGTTTTGGGAGGATTTTGCCATATGCGGCGACAATCAAGATGTCAGGCTGCCATACTTTGTATGACTCGTAGGCTTCATCGTTGAGTTTTTCAGGTTGGTGAATAGGAAGATTGTATTCAAGTGCCAGTTTCTTGACGGCGCTGACACTGACTTCTTGGGTACGACTCACTGGTTTGTCGGGTTTAGTGATGACACCGACGACATGGTAGCCATCCTTGATAAGGGTCATGAGAATTTCAGACGCAAACGGCGGAGTCCCCATAAAGACCACTCGTATTTGGGGGGCGGGGGCTTTGGCGACGGGAGCAGAGCCAAGAGTTTTTGTGTGAGAAGCTGTTTCTTTGTTTCCGAAAAGTTTAGTCCAGAGTCCCATAGAGTTTCTTGTATTTTGGATTTTTCTGTTGTTTGTTATAGCGGTCACATATAAGTATACCATCTAGATGGTCTACTTCATGCTGGATGACTACAGCGAGGAAGCCAGTGACACGCATTTTCTTGGGTAAACCACGCTCGTCCTGATATTTGAGAGTCAAGGTTTCCGAACGTACAATAGAAAAGTACTGACCGGGCAGACTGAGACAGCCCTCCTCAAAAAGGATTTTTTCTTCTGAGAGCGTAGTAATTTCAGGGTTGATGAGGGTGTAGATTTTACCATCCGCTTCGGCTACTGCCATACGGATAGAGCGCCCTATCTGAGGTGCAGCTAGACCCACACCTTGCTCTTTGTGCATGGTGGCTATCATTTGGGGTATCAAAAGTTGAATATCCTCGGCGAGAGGATTTTCTACAAGTGCAGTTTTGGTTTGGAGCATGGGAGTGCCAGCGCCAGTGACAAGTTTGAGCATGGGTCTATATATCAAGAAAAATGAAGAGGATCAGGGTCAATGTGATATTCAGTGGCTTTGGTTCTGAGGTTGAGGAGGAAATCAGCTGGGAGAGGTAGGGGTATTTTGAGTAAAATTTCTACTTGTTTATTCTTAGGATTTTTTTTGAGAGGTGCCTGGAGTATCTGCAGGGTAGGGAATTGTTTTTGGAGTTTCTCCCAGGTAGGTGATGTGGATTTTTTCTTGGCAGTATCACCAAGGATAGGGGTAAGAGCATAGAGGCACGAGTAGGGAGGATACTTGAGACTCTCGCGGTCTTTAAGAAGACGAGTCATAAAATCCTCATAGCTCATTTCAGTCATTTGACGGAAGAGGCGGTGTTCTGGCTCAAATGTTTGGACAAAAACAGGGCGCGAGTCTTTCTCTAATTGAGCAAGAGTCTGCAAAAAACGCTCATCTCCGCGATAATCAGTCCCAGAAAGGAGGTTATCCGCGTCAATAATAGCAACGAGACCCGGTTTCGGCAAGGGCAGTCTCTTTTGGAGCATATGGGTGCCAATGAGGATACCAATCTTGCCATCTTGGACATCATTGTAGAGTGTCTCTAGCTCCTTGTGCTTGCGGACGGTCTCGCCATCAAATCGAGCAGTTCTCGTGTAAGGGAAAAGACGTTTGAGTTCTTGTTCAATACGTTCACTCCCAATACCACGAGCCCAAAAAGAAAGATGGCCACACTCAGGGCAGGATGGAAAGAGTGAGGTTCGGTAATCACAACCAGGGCAACTGTAAGAGCCATTCCGCTCTTCTCGGAGAGCATGTCCACTTTTGGTACAGCGAAAAATTTTCTTACAACCAGCGCAGACAGAGTAGGCAGCTACCCCACGCTGAGGAATGAGGAGGATAGACTGTTCACCTCGAGTAAGACTCTGCGAAAGCAGTTCACAGAGTTCTTCGCTTATAGGTGAGAAGTTTTTACGAAAACGCTCAAGACGGAGATTGATAAGGTGAATGTTTTTGCCAAGAGGTGACTTCTCAGTTTTTTTCTTTGGATTGAGGTGGAAAATGGTTTTTGCTTCGATACCTTGGTAACTTTCAAGACTTGGAGCTCCACTCGTATAAAGTAGGTGAGCTTTGTGAAGAGTGGCTAGTGTATGAGCAACAGCACGTCCCTGGTAGCGTGGACTCATATCCCATTGTTTGTAGCCCTGATCTTGTTCTTCGGTAATCACTACGGCACCAAGATGATGAAAGGGTGCAAAAAGTCCCTGTCGTGTGCTCAGGATAACCTTGGCCTGGCCAGTACGAATGTGCTCCCAGTGAGTAGCATATTCACGGGGAGTAAGGTGACTATGAAGAATGGCGATCTCGGAGGTGGGGAAATATTTTTGAGCTTCTTCAAAAAGAGGTAGAAGATGTAGAATCTCTGGTACGAGGATCAAGGTTTGTTTCTTGTTACGAGCTTCTTCTTGAGCAAGACCAAAGACAAAAGTGTGGTGATCATCTTTTGATACAAATAGGCTAGGTTTTTTTTGGGCCAGAAATGTGGCGAGCATCTTTTTTTCACCAACTGAAAGAGAGGGCGCCTGATGAGCTGTTTCTTGAGGACTGTCCGTAATGAACTTCTTGGCTTTTTTGGGGATGGCGTGACGAAGGACTCTTCCGAGGGGAGTGAAATACGTAGCGCTGATTGACTCTGAGAGGGCTATTTGAGCTTCGGTTATGAGACCTGGAGTCACAATCTCATGTATAGCCTTGACCCACTGGGGTGCTCGTGAGGGCTTAGGGGTGCAAGTGAGACTGATACCTTCGATAGTTTGACTCCCAAAAGGCACAGAGACTAGGCTACCAAATGGTACTGGTACTCCGCTCCTATATGTAAAGCGAGGTGAACGTGCCAGTGGGAGCTGTGTCAGCGGTATAACGTCTAGTAGGTAGGAGAGTGAGGTAGTCATATATATCTATTGTAGCAAGGATAGAGATGATAAGACAGGTCTAAACCTTGATTTTTAAGCCATTTTGGGGTAGGGTGGGACTACATTATCAAGAATCTATGCAACCGAAATATCGCCGCTTATTTATCGGTCTTCCGCTCTCAAATCAGCTTAAGAAGCGCTTGAGTCGAGAAGAGGCTTTATGGCCGGAAATAGCTACTCTACCTACCCGAAGTGAGAATCTTCAGGTAACTTTGATGCATCTCGGATTTCTCTTGGAGGATGATATTTATGATGTTTCAGAAAAGATTCGCGCTGCAGTAGCAGAGATACCCGCTTTTGATATTTATTTTGAGAAGATAGAGCTTTTTGAAAGTCCAGCCAATCCAAAGATGATTTATCTCACTGGCCAAGAAAATGATGAACTCCTGGACCTTCACCGAGCCCTTGAAGCTGCCTTTACCAATAAGACTCATGATGCACGGTCATTTCGTCCCCGTGTAGTTCTGGCTAAAATCAAGAAAGCTAAATGGCTAGCACT
>CAZYOT010000012.1:218-13365 GCA_964649305.1 uncultured Bdellovibrionales bacterium | reverse complement strand
ACCCACATCCAAAGATAGAAAAGGAGGTCAACCTCGGTGAGTCAATTGATGAAGTGGTACTCTATGAGAGTCTAACTATAGATGGAAAGCGTACGTACGAGGCGATCGATACTTTCCCTCTGGTATAAAAATTGCAAAGCCGCATCAGGATATTACCCGATGCGGCTTTAGCTTGTCGATCTGAAGGTCCAGCTTTACTCCTTCAAAACCGGGATACGGATACGCGATGGTTTCCGCCTGTATTTACCAGAAAAAAATTGTATTTGGTAGATACAGTAACTTGCCCTTAAGGCAAATAGGACAGTGATGATCCCGGTGCCAAACCATAAACTAGAATGCTTTTGGCTATCAATGAAAAAATGGAGAGCGAGGGAGACGAGTACTATCAAGAGGCTGTAGTTTCGCATTTCTTGATAGGTGGCTATTTTCTTAGCGTGTATCCGCCGGAAATGATTATGTTTTTTCACGACGTGACGAGCCTTTCTTGGGAAAGTGATCCTTAACATGCATTTGCCATAGGCAAAAAACAAAAATAGGCATCACGATAACAAAGAGCCACCAGATACTTCTGGCATTGGTCGGATTGATGAGGAAAAAAATATTCCACAAAATCGAACCACCCAAAAGGGTAAAGGTAGCGGCAAAACGCAAGTGAAGTCTTATGTAGCAATCGGTACGAGTGATTTCCCATTCGGAAAACCCTTTGTAATAGCGACGTGCAGCAGGGGTCATTTTGACATGTGGCACAGGCAATCTCCCTCTATGGTTAGGAACTGATAGCTGGTATACTAGGGAAAAAGAGACTATATGTCAATTAGAATTCTTGGAATTTCCTTCAGTGCTCAAAAAAGCCAAAAAATCCTTTCTCGTGTCGAGGAAGCTTTTGTTTTAGGGGAAAACTTGCGCATTGCTACAGTCAACCCAGAATTTCTCCTAGAGGCCAGAAAAAATGAGTCCTTTCGAGAAAGTCTTAAGCAGGCAGACATTAGAACTGTGGATGGTGTTGGAATTAAGCTTGTAGCCTTACTTCGTGGTAAGTCGTTGACACGAGTGACGGGAGCTGATTTGTTGCCTGAACTACTCACCTTGGCAGAGAGCCATGACATACCGCTAACAATATACAACCAAGCTCGGGGATTGAGCAATGAAGAGCGTATTCGCCAAGTGCTTGGACAACAGTACCCAAAGCTCAAAATCTCATACAACAAAGAACTGAAAGTTTACTCGCTTATCCTTTGTGCGTATGGTGCCCCAGAGCAAGAGCTCTTTCTTGATATGTTGAGTGCCCATGGAGTGAAAATGGGTATAGGAGGAGCACTCGACTACCTAACAGGGCGACAAAAACGAGCACCTAAAATACTGCGGATAGTTGGTTTAGAGTGGCTTTGGCGATTGATACTGCAGCCAAAGCGCTTGAAACGTATCTGGCAAGCTACAGGAGTATTTTCTTTAGCAGTCATACAGAGTGATATACTAAAATTGAAATAATACAGTAATTTTGTTAAGGTAGCCTTTATGGGTAATAATATGACACCAGCTCCTAGAGTACGTTTTGCGCCGTCACCAACGGGCTATTTGCATGTGGGTGGACTTCGGACGGCTCTCTATAACTACCTCTTCGCCAAGAAACATGGTGGTACATATGTGCTCCGTATCGAAGATACTGATCAGTCAAGGCTAGTAGAGGATGCAGTCCTTGGATTAGTACAGTCACTCGCTACTATGGAAGTGCAAGCTGAAGAAGGGGTACTGTATGAAAATGATAAAGTTGTTGAAAAGGGTGAGAACGGCCCGTATAAGCAATCAGAGCGTTTAAGTATCTATCGAGAGTATGTAGATCAGCTCGTAGTGAACGGGCATGCTTATCATTGTTTTTGTACAGCTGAGCGTCTTGATGAAGTACGTCAGGATATGATGGCTAAGAAGTTGCCACCAAAATATGATAAGCACTGTGCCAATTTATCTAAAGAAGATATACAGGTTTTTCTTGATGCAGGAACTCCTCATGTGATTCGTCTCAATATCACCCCAGGAGAGGAGATAGTTTTTACAGATATTGTGCGAGGCGAAGTGAAAATCAATACCAAAGAAATAGATGACCAGGTGCTTTTGAAGTCTGATGGCTTTCCTACATATCATATGGCCAATGTGGTAGATGATCGTTTGATGGGTATTACTCACGTGATTCGTGGTGAGGAGTGGCTTCCGAGTACCCCGAAGCACATTCTGTTGTACAAAGCATTTGGTTGGAAATTGCCAGAGTTTGCTCACTTACCTCTTCTTCTCAATCCTGATAAGAGTAAACTCTCTAAGCGTCAGGGTGACGTAGCGGTGGAAGATTATCTCGGTAAGGGTTATCTCAAAGAGGCTCTTCTCAACTTTGTGGCATTACTTGGGTGGAATCCAGGAGCTGGAAGTACACAGGAAATTTTTTCTTTAGAAGAGTTGATAGCTCAATTTGATCTGGCACATGTGCATAAAGGCGGAGCGGTGTTTGATTACAAAAAGCTTGACTGGATGAACGGCGAATATATCAAGGCTATGTCACTTGATGATCTGTATGCTAGTATTGAGAAGGGTGGATGGTTTGCCAAAGATTTAGTCCAGTTTGCCCCAACAGATATGCAGACGAAGGCGTATCTAATGAAGGTACTCGCTGTGGAGCAAGAGCGTTTGTCGCACTTAGATATGTTTGGTGAAGAAAATCCTTTCTTTTTTCAGTCACAACTTTCATACGACAAAGGTATTCTTGCTTGGAAGCAAAACACTGAAGAAATGACTCGCGAAGCCCTCGAAAAGGCCTTTGCCATTCTTGAAAACTTCACTGATACAGAGTGGGAGGATAAAGCTCATATAGAAAAGACTTTACTTGAAGCAGCAGGGGATAAGACCACTCGCTAGAGCGAATTGTCAGGGCACTCTCGATGCTTCGCTAAGACGCCATGGTGATGCCATTTCATGGTATAATAGACGGGCTATGAAAAACAAAAAAGCCCTTTTATTAGTTTCTTTTTCTCTCACGTTTGTACTTGGAACGGTATTTTTTGCTGTGCCGGCTGTTTTTGGTGATGATAGTGTTTCACAGTTGAGCGATGATGCTAAGAAGCGTGCCGATGAACTCCAGGCTCTTGATGACAAGCTGCGTGCCCAGATCAAAGCCTATCAAAGTATCATTGACCTCAAGAACCGCCAGGGCGCTACTCTCGATGATCAAATTAAATCTCTCGAAGCTCAGGCCAGTAAGATAGAACTGGAAATCAATCAAAACAAACAAAAAGCAGAGTCTCTCAAGGGAGATATTAGTACTCTCAATCAACGTGTCCAAGAGAAAACTACTCTCGTCGACCAGCAAAAAAAACTGCTTTCAGAATTGATGAGGGACTACTATTCTCAGTATTCAAGTGATATCTCACCCTTTCTTTTGACTGCAGATGAGAGTGTTTCGTATTTCAATCAGAGCTCATGGAATAGTGATATCAGCGAGCGAGTGGGTCAACTTCTGGGTTCTATCAAAGATTTGAGGGAAGGTTTAGTACGAGAACAGACTGCCCTGGAGAGTAAGAAGAAACAAGCAGAAACCTTACAGACACAGCTAGCTGAGCGTAGTGATTATTTGGAGTCCACCAAGAACAACAAAGCTAATCTACTTAATAAGACAGTAGCTGAAGTAGATAAATATGATAACCTAGTGGACGATCTACAGAAGCAGCGAGATGATATCGAAAATGAAATTGGAGACATCGAAGCGGGGAAGATAGACACTTTGAGTGACCTTCCGAGTTACAAGCATGGACTTCTTGACTACCCAGTCAAAAATCCACGCCTGAGTCAGGGTTATGGTAAGACGAGCTTCTCGGGTAAGGCCTATGCCAGTGGTAAGCACAATGGTTTAGATTTTGCAGATAAGACAGGCACCACTATTATGGCAGCAGCGAAAGGAAGAGTGGTGGGTACTGGTGATTTGGGACGCTATGCTTACGGTCGCTGGGTAGCTATCGATCATGGTAATGGAATAGTCACTCTTTATGGCCACTTAAGTCGTATTAGTGTCAGTCGTGGAGCCAGTGTCAGTCAGGGTCAGAAGATTGGCGAGATGGGTAGCACGGGCTATTCTACCGGTACACATGTCCACTTTACGGTTTTCTCAGCTACCTCGTATGAACTTTTGGCTTCGACCAAGGTCAAAGGTTTACGTATTCCTGTCGGTGCCACAGTCAACCCAAGCGTCTACTTGCCATAAAGGATGTACTTAGAGATGTGTATAAACCCCCTAATTAGGGGGCTTTGCTTTTGTCCAAAAGAGACGGTAAAATGAAGAGCAATTTAATGAACAAAAAATATGGCGTATCTATTTACCTCAGAGTCAGTCAGTGAAGGACATCCAGATAAAGTAGCCGATCAAATCAGTGATGCTTTGATTGATAATTTCTTGGCCTTTGATCCAGACAGTAAAGTCGCCTGTGAAACCCTGGTAACTACAGGGCAGGTAGTGCTTGCTGGTGAAGTAAAGAGTAAAGCGTATCTTGATGTGCAGACCATTGCTCGTGAAGTCATTGCTCGTATCGGATACACCAAGAGTGAGTATATGTTTGAGGCCAATAGCTGTGGTGTACTCTCTGCCATCCATGAGCAGTCAGCTGATATCAATCAGGGAGTCGATAAAAAGAAAAAAGAAGAGCAAGGGGCAGGGGACCAGGGTATGATGTTTGGGTATGCTACCAACGAAACCCCAAGCTATATGCCACTTGCCCTTGACTTGGCACATAAGATTCTTATCGAGCTTGCCGCCCTTCGTAGAGAAAACAGTAAGATTAAATATCTTAGACCGGATGCCAAGAGTCAGGTGACTCTGGAATATGATGACCATAATCGTCCAGTACGTATCGATACTATAGTGGTCTCCACTCAGCATGATGATTTCGATGCTGATAAGAAGATGCTTGCGAAGATTAAGGAAGATATTATCAATATTCTTATCCCGCGTGTGAAAGCGAAGTATCCAAAACACAAGCATTTGTTTGAAGGCAAGATTACCTATCACATCAACCCAACCGGTAAGTTCGTGATTGGTGGGCCACACGGAGACACAGGACTGACAGGACGCAAGATTATCGTGGATACCTATGGTGGCAAGGGCGCCCACGGTGGAGGAGCATTCAGTGGTAAGGATCCAAGTAAGGTGGACCGTAGTGCTGCCTATGCAGCTCGTCATATCGCCAAGAACTTAGTAGCTGCTGGACTGTGTGATGAAGCCCTCGTCCAGGTGAGCTATGCTATTGGTGTGGCCAAGCCAACCTCTATCAATGTGAATACCTATGGCACTGCCAAGATAACACTGACTGATGGCCAGATTGCTGCCCAGATTATGAAGATGGCATGTTTCGATATGCGTCCATACAGTATCGAGACTCGCCTCAAGCTCCGTAACCCTATCTATAGCGAGACGGCTGCTTATGGTCATATGGGAAGAGAGAGTAAAATAGTAGAAAAGAAATTTGTCTCTCCAGAAGGTCAGGTAGTCAAAAAGAAAGTAGAGCTTTTTACCTGGGAAAAGCTCGACCAGGTCAAAGAAGTCAAAAAAGCCTTTGGCTTGAAATAGTCCACAAAGCTCCCCGCAAGGGGAGTTTTTGCTGATACATTCTAGGATTAAATACCCGTTATACCTAAAATGTCGTAACAGGAGCAATTGATACAATAACAAGATGGATCTACATAAACCCATTATTGATAGTGCACTCTCGTTCGAAGAAGCAGTTCGTGACAATCCAGCATTTCCGGCGCCTGAATGGCTCCGGAATGGACTGGTAGTCCTCGAGCTTCAGTACTGGTCGTATGACGGCCAAGTGCATCAGGGTCAGCTGGTGGTGCATCGGGCTATTGAAGGTCAGGTGAAAAGCATCTTTCAGGAGATGTTTGATCAGAAAATTCCCATCGCTAAGATGGTGACTATCTCAGTCTATAGTTGGGATGACGAGGCATCCATGCAGGACAACAACTGCTCGGCCTATAACTACCGGAATATCGCCGGTACGGACGAACTGTCGTTTCATGCCTTGGGTCTAGCTATCGACATTGACCCGCGAATCAATCCATACATCGAGGGAGACTCAGTCCAGCCAAGAGGTGCAGTCTATGATCCTTCGGTGCCAGGCACTCTTACTAGAGATTCGGCGCTCGTGCAGATTTTCAAGAAGCACGGCTTTGACTGGGGAGGCGACTGGATGGCCGAACGTGGCTATGTGGACTATCAGCATTTCTCGTTCCTGCACTGGAGCGTGGATGGAGTGGAATGGCTCCGTTCTCAAGGCTGGTAAAACCATACCAGAAAACAATGTTGGCAAACCCACACACCCGGGGATTAAATAGGGTGTTTTTTTGTATCTGATATACTAGGTATATGAAAATAATGACGCTCAATACCTGGGGAGGGCGGGCAGGCAAAGAAAAATTACTCAACTTTTTTAGACAATACAGAGATACTGTAGATATTTTTTGTTTGCAGGAAATGTGGCATGGTGGACATGAAGTACGAGACACCTTGGCTGGTGGGGTAGTGCTCAATGACATTTATCCAGAGGTGCTCTTAGAAATTAAAGAGATACTGGTGGACCATAACTGTGATTTTCAGCCACAATTTCGAGATTATTTTGGATTGGCATTATTTGTCAAAAAAGATATTCAGACGCTAGAGTATGGGGGACGATTTGTACACAAAGAAGAAGGGTATGAGGATCCAAATGATATTGGTAGACATGCCCGTAAAATTCAGTTTGTGAGAATAGGGGAGAACAACACTCCCCTGACAGTGATTAATTTTCATGGTCTTTGGAATGGAGAAGGCAAAGGTGATTCAGAAGATCGTATCCTCCAATCCCAAAACATTCTCAATTTTCTCAAAGAGCAAACTGGTGAAGTGGTATTGTGCGGAGATTTCAATCTTACCCCAGGTACAGAGAGCCTTCGGATGATTGAAAATTTTGGCCTTAGAAATTTGATTGGTGAGTACGGTATTACCTCTACAAGAACGAGTCTATACGCTAAGTCCGAAAGACACGCGAGTTACGTGTTTGTTTCAAGAGGTATTCAAGTAATAGATTTCAAAGTTTTACCAGAGGAGGTTTCTGATCATTCTGCGTTACTCTTGGAAATAAATAGTGAAAAATAAAACTATGCTAAAAATAACTACTGTCAAAGAATATTTTCAGACACTGACCCCAAAGGAGAAAAAAGTTTTGCAAGAGCTCCGAGGCTGGATTCAGGAAATACTTCCACAAGCAGTCGAGTGTATTTCCTATAACATGCCGGCATACAAAGTGAATGGTAAGACGATAGCTGGCTACCTCTCACATACTAAGCATTTCTCATACTATCCACACAGTGGATCAACACTTGGAGCATTTGAAAAAGAAAAAGCATCATACGGCGGTACCAAAAGCGCTCTCCATTTTACCTACGACAAACCACTAACTAAAACCCTCGTCAAAAAACTCATCCAAGCCAGACTCCAAGAAATAAAATAAATCTTTATGAAACATCTTATCCGTACTCGTTTTGGTAAAGACATAGTAGCAGAGGTACAATTTCCAGAAAGACAGATTGGCAAAGTAGCTATCCTTGCAAGTGGATTACCAGCTACGCCACCACGTCGCAGTGTGTTTGAATTTCTTTCACGTCAGGGTTATGTCGTGATTGCTTTTCGTTACCGGGGGACCTGGGAAAGTGGGGGAACTTTTCTCGAGAAGTCACCGGCCCTCGATGTGGAACTTATTGTGGAACAATTAGAGAAAAAACGCGAAATACTCGACTACTATAATCAAATTGCCCTTCCACTAAAACTTAAGGAAATTCACCTCTTTGGGAACTCTTTTGGTGGCCCTGCAGTGCTCCTAAATACTCATTTGAAACTAGTGACCAAGGTGATAGCTCTCTCTCCAGTACTTGATTGGCAGGTAGAGAGTGAAGCTGAGCCATTTGAGTTTTTTGTGCGCTTTACCCGGGAAGCCTTCGGACATGCCTACAGGCTTAAAAATGACACTTCCTGGCACAAGCTACTAGAAACGGACATCTATAGCCCTGTAGAAAAAGCCAAGACCATAGACGGTAAAAAGGTTTTTATTATTGGTACGAGTGATGACGAGGTAACTCCAAGCTTTGTGGTACCGGGCTTTGCTAGTGCTACGAGAGCTACTTACTATATCAAACCCAAGGGCGGACACCTTGGCACTTCCAACCTTATCCAGAAATTTTATTGGCGTAAGATCGAGGCTTTTCTGAAAAAGAAGTAAACCAGTAGGGGGTGATGATAAATAACTAAAAGCTCTCGTGAGGCAGTGAATATCCCTCATGAGAGTTTTTTATTTAATGATATATGTACAGATACATTTGCGATTGAGTGAGACAAAGTAAAAAGCGACATGCTGTGGATAAAAAAAGATATCCACAATCTCCCCGCAGTATATAGTGAACTAAGTTAAGTATAAAACAAGAGCCACTCCCCGGGTGAGCGTGAAGAAAATATCCATTTTTACTTTTTTAATGAATCAATGCCTCCACTAGCTAGTTGAATTTAAAATTTATCAAGCCCCTACCAAAATTTTATTTTTTTAAAATTTTTGTTTTTTACTTTTATTTTTCATTTTGTATTTTTTCTCATTTATCAAAAAAGAATGAAAGGATAGAAGTGGTATATAGGTATCACTAAGAAAGATCAATTTTAGATAGATGCAAGAGTGTAGAGGATATTAGTTAGTGAGTCTATTAAAAAGAGAACACATAGAAGCTTCTAGAATCATTTTGGAGTATATGAAGTGGTATGTAGGTATTACTTTTTATCTTCATTTTTGTTCTGAGTGATTGTATGATGTCGTGTTAGAAATTCTCAAACGTTTTCGTGTAAAATAAGTGGTACATAGATATTACTTTTTTTACTCAAAATTTGATTGGTTTTGGGTGGTACCTACGTATTACTTTTTCTTGTCGATTTTGAGCAAATGGAGTGGTACGTAGGTATTTCTTTCTGTGTTCGTTTTTTGTGCGCTGACTCCCCTGAAATTTAGTGAAAAAACAGGGGAGCCAGAGGAAGAGTTTTGGGTACTAAAAGATATACATATATATCTAGAAACATTAAAAGTAAGAGATATGAGGAACTAATATAAGAGGGTAGAGTGATATGTATATATAGCTTTTGGAGTGGAATAACCATACAGGTCATTTAAAGGCTCAAAAGAAGTCTCAGCTACAGGTCCTAAATTGAAGCTTTATATAAGCCACTCTTTTATTATAATGTCGCATAAGTTACATAATGCGACATGAAACGAATAACACCTTTCAATCCGGATTCTTATTCCTGGATCCTCTTTATCTACTTTCCTTTTCATTATCCACATGACTTATACCTGCATCATCTGACTATCTGGTTGATTCTTAATATGAAAATGAGTGACTACAATCTACCCCCCCTTTTTTTTGATGTGTAGCACTATTTAAAATACATAATCTAGTTAAGTATATGTGTTCAAAAAAAGACCAGGAACACGTATTGCGTATCCCCGGTCCTTATTCTGTTGATGAAGGCTTGATTAGCCTGCTCTTGCGAACTGCTTGGTCACCCCCTTCATCTGGTACATATGCTCGTCCGCCTTTTTCCAGGCGTCCGTGAAAGGATCACCTGAAGCGTAATACAGGACTTGTGACATACCGTAGCTGAATCCACCCCCTTGTTCTAAAAACAGCTTGATTGCTTGAGATGTAGAAGTCTCAAACAATATTTGAAAACGTCGCATGAGATGCTCTGCTTTTTCAAGACTGGTCATAGGAAGAAGTACAGCAAATTCGTCACCACCTACTCGAGCTGGAAGATCATAACGACGACGCCGAAATGTCGTGTGCATGATTTCAGCAAAAGCAGTGAGAACGGTATCCCCTACGATATGTCCGAAGGTATCATTGATACGCTTGAAATTATTGAGATCAATGATTACGAGCACCATCGGTGCTACGGATCGGAAATTTAGTGTTATTGGTGTACGTTCCGTATCGTCCATTTTTACATAAAATGAACTAGGGTTGTAGCGAAGAAAACGTAGTGTAGTGGTAGTAAGCCACTCATAGTGCCCGAGTAAGCCCGCACGATTTCTGAGACCGGTGGCTTCATCGGTAATGATTCGCTCTTGGGCGTTATCGAAAGCATACTGAATACTGACTCGAAGTTGTTTCTCTTGTTTGAGTCGTTCCTTTAGTATGCGGTTCTCTTGTCTCAGAGACCGACTACGATCAAGTAATTTTTTCTGGTTATGGAGAAGTGTTTTTACTCGCTCTCGCAAATTAATGTAACGTTCAGATGGTGTGCTCATGGGTAAAACCTTTGACTGAAAGAGGTGTTAAATTGTAAAGGGTCTGGTAAATATGATGGCATATTTTTACAAAAAGTCAATAGTAAGCAAGTTGTAAAAAAAGAGGTGGCAGAGGAGATTCTCCCCTAGCCACCACTATATTGCTTTCCTTCGCCATCCATCCGATGGATGTTTGGTTGTCTGGCTTAAGTCTTGAAACGATCATGAATGGGAGATGCAGGGTTGAATACCCTGAAGATGTGCCCTTCCATTTCCTCGATCTCTTGTGGATCGAGCATATCGTCGTCATGCCAGCTCGACAGAGTCACCTCCGTTTGCTGTTCAGAGGTATTGAGGTTTGGTTGTGCCATTTACTTACTCCCTTCACTGCAATCTAAAAACCTTTATACTAATATACTATATTATTCTTATTATGTCAATAGTCTAATGTAAAGCAAAACTGGTATTATAGAGGTATGCGTATATCCTATTCCAGTCTTGAAACCTACAAGAATTGCCCCTTGAAGTACAAGTTCAAGCATATTGATCGTGTGCCAGAACCCAAGTCCAAGGAAGCTCAGTTTGGTACGCTCGTGCATAGTGTCCTGAACTATATCTACACCCCCACTCTCGTACCCCCAACTGTTGAGCAGGCTATCAACTATTTCGTTAAAGGTTGGAAGTCTGAGGTTTATGAGGATGAGTTTGAGGAGCGTTCAGCTTTTACTCAGGGCGTCCAGATGATTCAACAATTCTATGAGCAAAATGATATTACTTTTGCAAACATCGTAGACCTTGAGAGCCGTTTTGCTATCGAGATTGGCAATGATGAAAGCGGTAAGCACGTAGTCTCTGGTATAATCGACCGTATCGACAAGACTAAGGATGGCTATGAGATTATCGATTACAAGACCGCTCGCAAAATGCCTTCTCAGGATAAGGTTGACAATGACATTCAGCTCTCTATCTACCTCCGAGCTTTTCTTGAGCGCTATCCCAAGGAAAAAGAAAATTTAGCAAACATCACTGTCAGTCTCTACTATGTAAAACATGGCGTGAAACTTTCTTCTACTCGTACCAAAGAAGACTTAGATAAACTCGAAGCACGTTTCCTCGATGTTATCAGAGCGATAGAGAGTGCGGAATTTGAACCTATTCTCTCCCCTCTTTGTGAGTGGTGCGGATACAAGAGGCTCTGCCCTCTTTGGAAGCATCAGTATAAGGAGGAGCGAAAAATAGATAGCACCGAAGCAGAACAAATCATTGCCCATTACCTTAAGCTTAAGAAAAAAATGTCAGTCGAAAAACAAGAGCTTACCAAGCTCCAGGAAGAAATCCTTAAGTATATGGAAGACGAAGGTGTAGAGAGAGTGTTTGGTGAGAACGGCATCATCGCCAAGAGCCTCCGTACGACGTATAAGTACGATGAGCAAAAATTGCGTGATATCCTAGGGCCTGTAGATAAATGGGAGGCAGTGCTCAAAGTAGATGGTGTGGCATTGCGTAATATCCTCGCTACCCTACCGAGTGCCCTCAAAGAAGAAGTAGCCAAGGCCAAAGAGGTGGACAAGAAAAGTGTTAGCCTTTCAGTCAAAAAAGGCTCACTTGATATCGAAGATGATTTTGAGGTGGCAGAGTAATTAACGATAGAAATCAAAAAAAGCTATGACACATTTTCAAATAGAAACTGATCAAAATATTGCATACACTAAGGCCGGTTGTTCCCACTGTGCTCGTGCCAAGGACCTCCTCCAAGCGCACAATATCCCCTACATCGAACGAGATATCATAACAAACCCAGAGTATATGGAAGAGCTTATGAGCTTGATGTCAGATATCTTAGAGCCTGGCTCGATGGTCACTACCCCACAGATTTGGTTTATGGGAGAGTATATTGGTGGTGAGACTGAACTTGAGAAATATCTAGCTACACAAGCGAAGTAGCGCTACGGTATACAGCTTCTACGTTGTTACCATCAGGGTCGAGGATAAAGCCTCCGTAGTAGTGGGGGCCATACTGTGGACGTGGACCAGGAGCCCCGTTACATTTACCGCCAGCGAGTAAGCCTGCTTCATGAAATTCTTGCACCATCTTCTCGCTCTCGGCTCGGAAGGCCAGGTGAATTTTGATATATTCCCCTTCTCCAGAGAGCCAGAGGCGCGTCTCACTATTTTCACCAAAGCTACAGCCAGTAATACCTACTCCAAAATTGGCTACATCTTCCATGCTATAGATACGTTCATACCCAAGAGGCTTGAGGAGCTCGAGGTAGAAATCATGACTCTTTTGAAGGTCTTTGACGTTGAGTGAGATGTGATCAATCATAGGATTATTTTTGATTAAAAAATGGATTTTCCAAAACCTGCCCGATGATGTTTTTGTAGAGAGCTACTACTTCTGGCCAGTCTTTGCCATAGTCTGCTACCCATTCAGTTTGCTTTTTTATTTGGGCGCGAATTTCATCTGGTGGAAGATTGAAGTTTTTGAAGGTGATACAGTCGGTCTGAATATGTCCGAGGCCAGGTAGGAGTTTGTCGACGACACGAATAAAACGTGTCTCTGGAATATTTTGCTGTTCGTAGCTTTCGATAGTTTCGCCAATCCAAGAAAATGTACCATCGAATTCTTGTTTAATCTTCTCATGAGCAGCTGTCTCTCTAGCTTGTTTGTCAGTCTTTTGTGAGTCACTCGAGATGATGGTCACTGTGTCTCCCGCGTAGACTTCCACTAAATCATGCACCAGAGCATAGCTGGTTATCTTCCCTACATCGAGTGTGGGATAAAATTTACTGGCAATAGAGGCAGCAAGGATACC
>CAZYOT010000012.1:0-208 GCA_964649305.1 uncultured Bdellovibrionales bacterium | reverse complement strand
ACTCGCGGTTCTTAGTAGAGGGAATAAGATTGGCTCGGTAGGTCTCCGCAAAAGCATACACAAGAGTGGTGAGAGCAGAAGATTTCTGGTAGAGCGTAGAAGTATCTATAGAGGCTGACATAACAGGAAGTAGCTTTTGGATTTACTTAGACTCACTTTGCTTAGTATACCAAAAAAGCCACCTTATAACAGGTGACCTTAGTAGAGT